>JAICEP010000147.1 GCA_025924095.1 Sorangium sp. | reverse complement strand
CGTGCAGAAGACGGGTGTTTCGAGCCCGCCGACCGCCCAGATCGGGAAGTACCCCGTGGTCACCAGGATGAGAGCGCCAAGAAAGCCAGCCCGGCCTGACCTCTCGGGCAGGAGATCCTCAGCCAGACGCCAGCAGCCGAGCACGCCGAGGAGCCCGAAGAGTATGCCCACGACCTTGGTGGCCGCAAGCACCGTGAGCGCGTCCTTGCCCACAATTGTCATGAGCAGCGCAGAGACCAACATCCATACGAAGCTAGAGAATCCCTCGACGCGCTCGCCGGGGTTGAACACCGGCCCGGCGCCTTCGACGAGGTTCTTCGCGTAACGGAAGGTAATGAAAGCATCATCGAAGGAGAAGCCGCGGTGGGTCCAGGCGAAGAGCAGCGCGAGCGCTGACACGGCGGCGACGCCGATGGCCTTCGCGCGCCTTTCAGCGTGCGTGCGGCAGGCGCGGTGCCGAGCCATGGGAAAGGAGGAATGCATGGAGGTGACCCTGGCGAGCGTGAACTTGGTCGACCGTCCATATCTTGAGTCGTGACTCGTACGGCGGTAGTGACAGGTACATAGAATGGCTGGACACGCGGGGGGATGGCCGAGCACGACCTCCATCTCCTACAGCGCGAACGTCGGGGTCCGGGTCGGACCAAGCGCGTCGATTTCAGCGAGCAAGCGCGCGAGCGGGGCGGGGTCGCGGTGGAGATGGTAAAGGGGCCACGCGAGCGCGACGGCCGTCGGCTAGTGTCCGGCGAACAGGAGCGCACGTAGTTGAATCGCAGAGCTCGGCCTCGCTCATGGCAGCGCCGTCATCGTAGCGGGCGAGCATCATCAGGCTGAGGATATCCTGTCGTGGCTAGATCGCACCGCGCCGCGCTGCGATCTCTTCGGAGAGGACCGTGTTCAGCGCAGCCACCGCTCGGTGACTGCGCGCATGGGGCCCGAGAGCCTCCCCGCCCGCAGCGCGGCGGCGCCGGATGACCGCCGAGCCCGGGGGGTGTGATACAAGCGAACGATCGCCATGACGGGACAGCGCACGAGCCACCTCGATCCGAGCGAGGAGCGGAGGCCGACATGAGCTGGGTCGAGGCGGCGAGCGCCGGGAGCTGGCTGGATCCGGCCGGCGCCGCGCTCTCGGGCGGCGGGGAGATGGGGGCGCTCATCCGCGCGATCGACTGGTCGCAGACGGCGCTCGGCCCCGTCGAGGGGTGGCCCCAGTCGCTGCGCACGGCGCTGTCCATCCTGCTCTCGTCCGAGCACCCGATGTTTCTCTGGTGGGGCCGTGAGCTGATCCAGTTCTACAACGACGGCTACCGCCCCATCCTCGGCTCCAGGAAGCACCCGGCCGCCATGGGCCAGGCGGGCCGCGCGTGCTGGAAGGAGATCTGGGACGTCATCGAGCCGATGATCGAGAAGGTCTTCGCTGGAGGCGCCACGTACCTCCGGGACGGCCTGCTCATCCTCGATCGGAACGGCTTCCTGGAGGAGTGCTACTTCAACTACGGCTACAGCCCGATCCGGGACGAGACGGGCGCCATCGCGGGCGTCTTCGTGGCGTGCTCCGAGAGCACCGGGCACATCCTCGGGCAGCGCCGGCTAAAGCTCCTCGGGACGCTCGGAGCCAGCGCGGCCGACGCCAAGAACGTCGAGGAGGCCTGTCGTGTCATGATGGGGACCGTCGCGGAGGCCGGGCGCGACCTGCCGTTCGCCCTCCTCTATCTCGCCGACGACGACGGCGCGCAGGCCCGCCTCGCGGCGATCGCCGGGCTCGACCCCGGCCACGCCGCAGCGCCGGCGGCGTCGCGCCTCGACGCCGCGGCCGGCGGCGCAGTGTGGCCGCTGCATCGCGCGCTGCGCGAGGACGTCGAGGTGGATCTGGCGGAGCTGCCCGCGGGCGTCGGCCCGCTCCCGGGAGGGCCGTGGCCGGACGCCGCGCGCCGGGCGGTGGTGCTGCCGCTGCACCGCGCCGGCGCCGGCGGGCGGCCGGCCGGGTTCCTCGTCGCGGGCGTCAGCCCCCGGCTCCTGCTGGACGACGACTACCGCGCCTTCCTGAGGCTCGTGGCCGGTCACTGCGCGACGGCCATCCAGAGCGCCCGGGCCAGCGAGGAGGAGCGGCGCAGGCTGCTGGCGCTCGCCGAGCTCGACCGCGTGAAGACGGCCTTCTTCAGCAACGTCAGCCACGAGTTCCGCACCCCGCTGACGCTGATCCTGGGGCCCGTGGAGGACGGCCTCTCGGACGCCGAGCAGCCTTTGCCCCCCCGGCAGCGCGAGCGCCTCGCGATCGTCCACCGCAACAGCCTCCGGCTCCTCCGGCTCGTCAACACGCTGCTCGACTTCTCGCGCATCGAGGCGGGCCGCATCCAGGCCAGCTACCAGCCGACCGATCTCGGCTCCTTCACCGCGGACCTGGCGAGCTCGTTCCGCTCGCTCCTGGAGCGGGCCGGCCTCTCCCTCGCGGTGGACTGCCCGCCCCTCTCCGAGCCGGCCTACGTCGACCGGGAGCTCTGGGAGAAGATCGTGCTCAACCTCGTCTCGAACGCCTTCAAGTTCACCTTCACGGGGGGCGTGCGGGTCTCGCTGGAGGCGGCCGGCGGGTCGGTCGTCCTGTCGGTCGCGGACACCGGCACCGGCATCCCGGAGGCGGAGCTGCCGCACGTGTTCGAGCGGTTCCACCGCGTCGAGGGGGCCAGGGGCCGCAGCTACGAGGGCAGCGGCATCGGCCTCGCCCTGGTGCAGGAGCTGGCGAAGCTCCACGGCGGCAGCGTGACCGTGGAGAGCCGCTCCGGCGAGGGCAGCCGCTTCACGGTGTCCATCCCGCTCGGCAGGGCGCACCTGCCCGAGGACCACGTCGCGCCGGGCTCCTCGCCGTCTGTGGGCGGGCGCGGCGCCGCGCCGTTCTTCGACGAGGCCGCGCAGTGGATCCGCGGCGAGCAGGCGCCGGCGGCCCTGCCGGCGGGCGACGGGCCGGCCGTGAAGCTGCCGGGGCACGTCCTCGTCGCCGACGACAACGCGGACATGCGCGAGTACGCGCGGCGGCTGCTCGTCGCGGAGGGGTGGACGGTGGAGGCCGTGGCCGACGGTCAGGCCGCCCTGGAGCGCGCCTGCGCGCACCCCCCGGATCTCGTGCTCACCGACGTGATGATGCCGCGGCTCGACGGCTTCGGCCTGCTGAGGGCGCTGCGCGCCGACGAGCGCACCCGCGGCGTGGCCGTGGTGATGCTCTCGGCGCGCGCGGGCGAGGAGGCGCGCGTCGACAGCCTCGAGGCCGGCGCCGACGACTTCCTCGTGAAGCCGTTCTCCGCGAAGGAGCTCCTCGCGCGGGTCCGCATCCACGTGGAGCTCGCGCGCCGCCGGCGCGAGGCCGAGGGGCAGCGCCAGTACCTGAACGACCTCTTCATGCAGGCCCCGGGGCCCATCGCCATCCTCCGCGGGCCGGAGCACGTCTTCGAGGTGGTCAACGCGCAGTACCAGCAGCTCGTCGGCGCGCGATCCCTCGTGGGAAAGCCCATCCGCGCGGCCCTGCCCGAGCTCGAGGGACAGCCCATCTGGAGCCTCCTGGACACCGTGTTCCGCACCGGCGAGCCCATCGCCGGCAAGGAGCTGCCCGTGCGGCTCGACCGCCGGGGCGACGGCACGACGGAGGAGGTCTTCTTCAACTTCGTCTACCAGCCGATGCGCGATCGCGACGGGGCGATCGAGGGCGTCTTCGTGTTCGCGTTCGACGTGACCGACCAGGTGAGCGCCCGCCGGCGCGTGGAGGCGCTCGTCGAGGCGCTCAAGCTCGCCGATCAGCGCAAGGACGAGTTCCTCGCGATGCTCGCGCACGAGCTCCGCAACCCGATGGCCTCGATCAGCCTGTCGCTGTCGCTGCTCGACGACGTGGACGGCGACGAGCCCAAGTCGGCGCGCTACCGGGAGATCGCGCGGCGACAGATGGGCCACCTCGTGCGGCTGGTGGACGATCTCCTCGACGTGTCGCGCATCACGCGCGGCACGGTGGAGCTGCGCCTCGAGGACGTCGATCTCGCGGCGGTGGTGCAGAGCGCCGCCGCCGCGGTGAGGCCGGCTGTCCAGGCCCGGCGCCACGGGCTCGCGCTGTCGGTGGGGTCCGGGGACTTCGGCATGAAAGCCGACGCCACGCGGCTGGAGCAGGTGGTGACGAACCTCCTGACCAACGCCGCGAAGTACACCCCGCCGGGCGGCTCGATCTCGGTGCGCCTCACCCGCGAGGTGGCGGGCGGCGCGCCCGAGGCCGTGCTGCGGGTGCGCGACACGGGCCGCGGCATCCCGGCGGCGATGCTCGAGAGGGTGTTCGATCTCTTCACGCAGGTCGATCAGACCCTCGACAGGAGCACGGGCGGGCTGGGGCTCGGGCTCACGCTGGTGCGGCGGCTGGTGGAGCTGCACGGCGGCAGCGTGGTCGCGGCGCGCGCCGGACCGGGCCTGGGCAGCGAGTTCACCGTGCGCCTGCCGCTCGGCCCGGGCGCGGCGCCGCGGCCCGCCCCGAGCGCCGAGCCGCCGCTGCTCGCGCCGCGCGACGGGCCGGCGCCGGCGCCGACGGCGCGCGCCGGGGCGCAGGAGGTGCCGGCGGCCGGGCCGCGCCGGGTGCTCGTCGTGGAGGACGCGGAGGACGTGCGCCGCGTGATGCGGGCGTACCTCGAGGCGCTGGGGCACGAGGTGACGGTCGCGGCGGACGGGCTGGAGGGCGTGGCGAAGCTCCTGGAACTGCGCCCCGAGGTGGCCTTCGTGGACATCGGGCTGCCCGGCATCGACGGCTACGAGGTCGCCCGCCGGACGCGGGCCGCGCCGGGCGGCGAGGCGCTCTACCTTGTGGCGCTCTCGGGCTACGGCGGGCCCGAGGATCAGGCCAGGTCCAGGCGGGCCGGCTTCGACCTGCACCTGACCAAGCCCGTGGTCGGCGCCACGCTGCAGGAAGTGCTCGCCGCGGCGCACGCAGGGGCTCGTGGACGCACGTAGGCGCGGAGCTCTCGGCGCGAGCGCGCGGCCGCGCGGCAAGGACAGACAACGGCCGGGCCGAGCCGCCGTTGCCGCGAGCCTTGACGGCGGGGCCCGACCATTGTATAACCATATGGTTTTTTAACCAAGGAGTTATCATATGACGCCCTCCGAGCGCCTCGACGCAACGTTCGCTGCGCTCGCCGATCCGACCCGGCGAGCGATCCTCGCGCGCCTCGCGTCCGGCGAGGCGTCGGTGAACGAGCTGGCGAAGCCGTTCGCGATGAGCCAGCCCGCGATCTCGAAGCACCTCAAGGTGCTGGAGCGCGCGGGCCTGATCTCGCGCGGTCGCGACGCGCAGCGACGGCCATGCCGGATCGAGGCCAAGCCGCTCGAGGACGCGAGCGGCTGGCTCGACAACTACCGTCGTTTCTGGGAGGGCAGCTACGAGCGCCTCGACGCCCTGCTGGAGGAGCTGAAGGAGCAGGAGAGCCAGGGTGAGCGCTCGAAGCGCTGAGCGCTCTGCGCAGGTCACTTCGGAGAGCGGTCCCGGTTCACCTTCTCCGCGCTCAGGGTGCTTGGCAGGAAATGCAGGTACCTTGTCTTGACGGCCAACTGCGCAGCGGGCTAGCGTCATCGCGTGAACCGGCCCCGGCCATCGAGGATCGCGCCCCGCGTGACGCCGGGCGCGGGCCGCCTCGCGCCGACGCGCAGGATCGTGGTCGTGGCCTATGACGGCGCATGCGCCATCGACGTGGTGGGGCCCGCCGACGTCTTCGCCCTGGCCTCGGATCGGGTCAAGGCGAAGCTCCGTGGGGCTCCCCCCGCCTATGATGTCGAGATCGCCGCCGTGTCGGGCGGCGTGGTCCGGACGTTGACCGGGACGCAGATCGTCGCTCAGAAGGCGCTCGCGGACCTGGGTCCTGGCGTCGATACGGTGCTTGTCGCCGGGGGCGATTACCGTGGAGCGATGCGTGACGCCCGGCTGCTCGGCTGGCTCCGCGCGACCACGCCCGGGGTGCGGCGCATGGGCGCTGTCTGCACCGGCGCGTTCATCCTCGCCGCCGCCGGGCTGCTCACGGGCCACCGGGCGGCCACGCACTGGCGCTCGGCGGCCGCGCTGGCGCGCGAGTTTCCCTGTGTCGATGTCGACCCCGACGCGATCTTCATTCGATCCGGGAAGATCTACACGTCCGCGGGCACCACCGCGAGCATCGATCTCGCGCTCTCGCTGGTGGAGGAGGATCTCGGGTACGACGTGGCGCTCGAGGTGGCGAGGGATCTCGTGGTGTTCCTCAAGCGCCCTGGCGGACAGTCCCAGTTCAGCCGCCCGCTGCGCGCGCAGACGGTCGCCACGGGGCCGCTGCGGGGTGTCGTCGACTGGGTCCTCCGCCACCTCGACGCCGATCTGCGCGTCGAGGCGCTGGCCGAGAAGGCCGGTATGAGCCCTCGCAACTTCGCGCGGACGTTCACCCGCGACATGCAGATGACCCCCGCAAAGTTCGTCGAGGCGGCGCGGCTGGAGCAGGCGCGCTCCTGCCTCGAGGGGGGCCGCGCGTCCATCAAGCAGCTCGCGGGCGACTGCGGCTTCGGCACGGACGAGCGGATGCGGCGCGCGTTCCAGCGCGCCCTGCAGGTCACGCCGGAGGACTACCGGCGGCGCTTCGGCCGAGCGTGAGCGGACCCCGAGCGCGCGGCCGCGCGTGACCGCGTGACCGCGTGACGAGGAGCGCCGGGGTCCTGAGCCTCGTGTCCTGAAAGCAGGGTGGAATGTCCTGTCGGTTCACCTCGGCGTCGCTCACAGTCAGGTCCACCGAGCGCCGTCGACAGGGCGCTCGTCATCGCGCGGCGCCGCGTCGAGGCGAAGATCCGCGATGGGGATGATCGGCGGATGAAGGAATGAAAGGATCAGGGACGAAAGATGACGGAAGCGTATGAACTCAAGCTGCCAGGCCCGCAGCCGCTGCTCCAGATCGGGATGGTGCTTTATCCGGGTCTCACAGCGCTGGATCTGATCGGTCCTCAAAGCGTGCTGGGCCCTCACGCGACGACCCACCTCCTCTGGAAGACGCGCGCCCTGGTCACGTCCGACTCCGGGGTCTCTATCCAGCCGACCGCGACCTTCGGCGACTGTCCGGACAACCTGGACATCCTGTTCGTGCCCGGCGGCCTGGGCACGTCCGACGCCATGGCAGACGAGGAGATCCTCGCGTTTCTGAGGGATCGAGGCCCTCGTTCCAGGTACGTGACCTCCGTGTGCACAGGATCGCTCATCCTGGCCGCGGCGGGCTTGATGCAGGGATACAAGGCCACGACGCACTGGGCCACGCGCCACATCCTCGAGGCGCTCGGCGTCGAGTGTGTCCGGGCGCGCGTGGTGGTCGATCGCAACCGGATCTCGGGCGGCGGGGTCACGGCGGGCATCGATTTCGGGCTGGCGCTCCTGGCGCTGCTCCGCGGAGACGATGCCGCGAAGCTGACGCAGCTGATGCTGGAATACGACCCTGCCCCGCCGTTCAACGCGGGGACGCCGGAAGCTGCAGGTCCCGAGCTCACTCGGCTCGTCCTGAGCGCTCTTGAGCCGGACGATCGGAAGATGCGGAAGGTCGCGGCAGAGATAGGCATCAGCGCGAGCTGAGGTGCCTTCCTGTGAGCTCGCTCCGGGCGGCGCGACCGCCGCCGCGGGGGCTACGGCTGGATCGCCGCAGGGTCCATCCAGACGACCTCCCAGTGGTGGCCATCCAGGTCGTAGAAGCTGGAGCCGTACATGAAGCCGTGATCCTGCGGATCCATCGCGTGCGACCCGCCCGACGCGAGCGCCTTCTTCACCATCTCGTCGACCTCGCCCCGGCTGCTGCACGAGAGCGCGAAGAGCCCTTCCGTGTGCGTGCTCGTGCTGCAGATCGCCCTCTTCGTGAACGTCTTGAAGTACGGCTCCGCGAGGAGCATGACATAGGCCTCCTCGCTGATGACCATGCAGGCGGCGTTCTCGTCCGTGAACTGCGGGTTGAACTCGAACCCGAGCTTGCTGAAGAACTCCATCGATCGCTTCAGGTCGCGGACGGACAGGTTGACGAAGATCTTGCGCGGGTTGTTCGTCGTCATGGCTCTCTTCTCCTTTGCTGTGATGGACTCCGGCGAAGCGTGAAGCTCATCGGTCGAGCGACGCCGGGCTCGCGAGCAGCGCGCGCGCGCGGCGGTCGCGCAGCCAGAGCCCCGCCCAGAGGAGCGCGGCGATGTAGATCGGAAAGAGCGTGTGGCTGAAGAGCGGGCTCCCGACCCGCACGTGGATCGCGATCGCGCCGCCCAGGTAACCGGTCCACAGGATCGCGCCGAGCACCGCGGTGCGCGGGATCAGGTACGTCACCAGACAGACGATCTGGAGGTAGCCGAGGGTGGGGACGAGGCTGGCCGGGAACCCGAGATCGGCGGTCCCCGCCTCCGCGGGGACCAGCCGCAGCACCTTCACCGCGGCATCGAACGTCAGGAACAGCACGCCCAGCCCGCTCAGGACGCGACCCGCCCACAGCGCTCGCCTGGACGGCGCCGCGCCGGACGCTGCGACGCGGGCCGGCGCCTCGGTCCGGGGCCCGGTGGTGAGGTCTTGGTCACGATGATGGATGCTGGCGACGTTCGCGGTCATGGGTGCCTCCGTGCTGGATTCACCCCCGTAGACCCCCGCGCTCGTCGGGAATCATCGGTCGCCGAGAAAAAAGATCGCCGCGCCGCTCCTGGCCGGGCGTCCGCGGTCAGGCCGGAAGGTCAGGCCGGAAGATCGAGCGGCAGCCCGAACCGCGGGAAGAGCGTCTCGGTGTCGAGGAAGGACGTCATGCCGGCGATGCGGTCCCCGGCGATGTCGAGCACGATGAGCGCCCAGGCCCGGTGGCCGCCCTCGGGGGTGGGGCGATACTGTGCGAACGCCGGCGCGCCGGAGGCCGCCGTCGGCACGAGCCGCGACCCGCGGCAGCCCGCCCCCCGGCCCGATAACCAGGTGCGGATCGCCTCGGGGCCGCGCAGCCAGAGGGTGTAGGGCGGCATCGACAGGACCGCGTCCTGGTGCAGCAGCGCCGTGAGCGCGTCCACGTCGTACTGCTCGAAGGCGGCGACGTAGCGGTCGACCAGGGCGGACTGCGTTTCGGGCAGCGAGACGCGCGCGTCGCCGAGATCGCGGCCCGCGAGCGTCGCCCGCGCGCGCTGGAGCGCGCTGTTGATCGCGGCGACCGAGGTGTTGAGGCTGTCGGCGACCTCCGCCGCGGACCAGCCGAGCACCTCGGTGAGCAGCAGCGCGGCGCGCTGCTTCGGCGGCAGGTGCTGGAGCGCCGCGACGAACGCGAGGCGGATGCTCTGGCGGAGCATCGCCTTCTCGGCAGCGTCGATGTCCGCCGGCAGGGCGTGCGCGTCGGGAACGGGCTCCAGCCAGTGCGTGCGCGGGCGCGTCTCGAGCGTGTCGTCCACGGTGCCCACCGGGCCTTCCTCGATGGGGCGCGCCCGGCGCGCGCGGTCGGCCCGCAGGTCGATGCAGACGTTTGTCGCGATGCGGTAGAGCCAGGTGCGCAGCGACGAGCGCCCGTCGAACCGATCGAGGCTGCGCCAGGCGCGCACCATCGTCTCCTGGACGGCGTCGTCGGCGTCGACCACCGAACCCAGCATCCGGTAGCAGTGCCCGGTGAGCGCCGCGCGGTGTTCTTCGAGCTCAGCTACACTCTCCGACATCGGCCGGACAGTACCATTGGCTCTCCGGAGGGTCCACCGGTCACGCGCGCTCGGCGCGGAGCATCGGTGTCCCGGGTGGGGGTCAAAGGGCGCTCACGACCCAGCCCCGGAACACCCTCCCTGCATCAGCTCGGGCGCCGCAGGCGGAGGATCTTCGCTCCTCGATGGGGATCGATCGGGGGTAACGCGAGCACGAGCCGCTCGATCAGCGGCAATGCGTGCTGCACCGAGCCTTCTGCCTGGAGCTCGGAGAACGGGCCAGGATAGGCGAGGATCAGGCGGTAGATGTTCGCGAAGGCGCGCGCGTACACGCCGACCTGCTCGTGCTGGCTGATGAACCTGCCGTGCGCGGCGCTCTCCGAGGCCGCAGGGCCCCGCACGCGGTCGATGGCGCGCGCGATGGCGACCTGCCGCCGCCATGCCATCGGGCTGCGCGAGCCGCGCTCCCGGATCTTCTGGAGGTGGCCGGCGATGGTCTCGCGCGCCCCGGGGCCGAGCGACGTTGTCGCGAGCGCCTGCTCCAGCGCGGCGTCGTCGAGCTCGAGCAGATCGATCAGGTTCACGCCGACGCGCTCCACGTCGTCGGCCCACTGCGCCAGGAGCAACGCATCGTCGACGTCCACCTCGTCCCGGCGCGGCTCCGAGGTCCCCCAGATCACCGGGGAGGTGTCGTCCACGACGATCGCGCCGAGCGCGCCCGCGCGCGACGCGAGCCCTTCCAGCTCGTCGTCCAGGCGGTGGGTCGACCCGCTGCGCGAGGGCCGCGGGTCCTCACCCCCCGACGCGAGCCCCGAGAACGACGCGGCGAGCTCCTCCAGCTGCCTCGAGACCCTGGCGGGCTCGCCGGGCGGCTCGGCGAAGCGCGCGACCAGCCGCGAGCCGTTCGGCAGCGCGCACCACACCGCGCGCGGATCGCCGGGCGGCCTGCCGCCGAGCTCGATCAGGACGTCATCGGCGGACAGCTCGCGCTGCACGAGATCGAGATAACGGAGCAGGGCAGGGTCCATGGCGAGCAGCTTACTCGAGTTGGCCGGGCCGACGGCCCTCGACGAGCGGCGTCATGGATCCCCTCGCGGGGCCCGGGCGGCCCGCTCGCTCGCTCTGCCCGAGCTCGCCGGCCGGCGCGCAGCCGCTTCCCGCGCCCCGCGGTTCGGGCGATCCTGCGATTCATGAGCATCGACCGCGCCGTGCTGGAGCAGCTCGAACGGGTCGGCGGCCGCCTCTCGGAGGGCAAGGCCTTCAAGCTGCTCGACGACATCGCCTGGCCGCGCGAGGTGGAGGAGCGCTTCTTCGCCTCGGGCGAGGACCGCCTCCCCGAGGTCGAGCTCCGCGTCGATCGCGACGGGCTCGCCCGGCGCGTCGCCGAGCTGCGCGAGCTGCTGCGGTCGATCGACGGCGACGCCCCTGCGCTCGCCTGGCTGCGGGACAGCGTCCGCGCGCAGATCGAGGCCGCGGAGCTGCTCGAGGCCGCGGGCACCCGCGAGTTCTCCGTGCGGTCGCGGGCGCTCTACGGCGGCGCACGCTCGCCGTTCTTCGGGGGCGCGCTCAGGAACATCGACCTCGCCGAGCACCTCACCGAGCGCCTGCGCGTCCACGGCTGGGACGAGGCCAGCGATCCCGAGGAGGAGCCGCTCGACGCCGGCGCGCTCCGGGACATGCTCGCCGCCCGCGTGGCCGCGCGCCGGCCGCCGCTCGACATCGAGGTCACCCTCGACCCGCGCATCACCGCCAAGGTGGTGGCCGGCATGAGCCGGATCCGCATCCGCCCGGAGGCCACCTTCGCGTCCTGGGAGGCCGAGGGGCTGTGGCACCACGAGGTCGAGACGCACGCGCTCACCGCGCACAACGGCGCGGCGCAGCCGCGGTGCTCGTTCCTGCGCTCGGGCGGCCCCCGCACCACGCGCACCCAGGAGGGGCTCGCCATCTTCGCCGAGCTGTACAGCCGCTCGCTCTCCATCGGCCGCCTCACCCGGCTCGCCGAGCGGGTGCGGCTCGTGGACATGGCCGAGCAGGGCGCGAGCTTCCTCGACCTCTACCGCCACCTGCGCGAGCGCGGCGCCGAGCGCCGCGACGCCTACTTCGACGCCCAGCGCGTCTGCCGCGGCGGGCTCGTCGAGGGCGGCGCGCCCTTCACCAAGGACGCCTGTTACCTGGCCGGCCTGCTCGAGGTCTACGCCTTCCTGGCCGCGGTCCTGCGCGGCGGGCTGCGCGACGAGGTGGAGCTGCTCGTGTGCGGCCGGATCGCGCTCGACGACATCGCGGTGCTGGCCGAGCTGCGCGCCGCCGGCGTGCTGGAGCGGCCGCGCTACCTCCCGGCCTGGCTGCGCGCCTGGCAGACGCTGCTGCCCTACTTCGCGTTCACCTCGTTCATGGACGGCATCGACCTGGGCCCGGTGGAGCGGCACTTCCAGGCGCTGCTCTGCGTGGCCGCGGACGCGCGGCCGGCGGGGGAGGGGAGGCGGCGCCGCGGCCGGCCGCCGGCGGCGCAGAGCGGCCAGGCGTGAGCGCGCCCGGCGGGGCGCTTCATGGCCACAAAAAGGCGAAGG
>JAICEP010000146.1 GCA_025924095.1 Sorangium sp. | reverse complement strand
GCCTCGCCGCCGGACGAGCCGCCCGGGCTGTGATCGAGGCTCCACGGGTTCGCCGTCTGGCCGAAGAGCGGGTTGCGCGTCTCGTTGTACAGGAGCAGCTGCGAGACGTTCGTGCGCCCGAGGATCACGGCCCCCGCGCGGCGGAGCAGCGCGGTGACGCCCGCGTCGCCGGCGGCCCGGTGGCCCCTGCGGGACGCGACGCCGAGCGTGGAGGCCATGCCGGCCATGTCGAGCGACTCCTTCACGGTGATCGGGAGCCCGTGGAGCGGGCCGCGGTTCTCCCCGCGACGGCGCTCGCCGTCGAGCCCGCGCGCGGCCGCGAGCGCCTCGTCGTGGAGCACCTGAGTGAACGCGCGGAGCCGCGGATCGAGCGCCTCGATGCGCGAGAGGTGCGCCCGCGTGACCTCCTCGGAGCTGACCTCGCGCGCGGCCAGGAGCGAGGAGAGCGCGGTCGCGGAGAGGCGGGTCGGATCGGTCGCGCTCACGGTGAATCGACGAGTATCACAGGTCCGCGCGCTCGAAGGGTTGCTAGGCTCCGGGGCCCCGCGCCGTTCGCGGGGGAAGCGCCGGAGCCATGCAACCGCTGCCGATCGATCCGATCCTCCCCGATCTCTGCTCCACCCTGCGCGCGCGCCCGAGCGTGGTGCTCGAGGCGCCGCCCGGCGCAGGCAAGACGACGCGCGTGCCGCGCGCGCTGCTCGACGCCGGCTTCGCGGAGCGCGGCGAGATCCTGGTGCTCGAACCGCGGCGGCTGGCCGCGCGCCTCTCGGCGCGGCGCGTGGCCGAAGAGCTCGGCGAGCGCGTGGGCGAGACCGTGGGCTACACGATGCGCTTCGAAGAAGCCGCCGGCCCGGCGACGCGGATCCGCTTCGTGACCGAG
This sequence comes from Sorangium sp., assembly GCA_025924095.1. Classification (GTDB taxonomy): domain Bacteria; phylum Myxococcota_A; class Polyangia; order Polyangiales; family Polyangiaceae; genus Sorangium. Next base: position 11,376 of record JAICEP010000146.1, on the reverse strand, counting down.
GGCGTGCTGACGCGGCGGCTCCTGGTCGATCGCGAGCTCCGGGGCGTCAGCGCCGTGGTGCTCGACGAGTTCCACGAGCGGCACCTCGCGGGCGACGTCGCGCTGGCGCTGCTCCGGCGGCTGCAGCGCGGCGCGCGGCCCGATCTCCGCCTCATCGTGATGTCCGCGACGCTCGACGCCGGGCCGATCGCGGCGTTCCTCGGCGCGCCCGAGGCCCCGGCGGCCGGGGCCGGCGACGCCCACGGCGCGCCGCCGGCCGAGGCCCCGCGCTGCGCGACCCTGCGCGCCGAGGGGCGGATGTTCGACGTCGCGATCGAGCACCTGCCGGCCGCCCGCACGAGCACGTCGACCCACGCCGCGGGCGACCGCCGCGCTCCGGCCCACTGGGGCGACAGGACGCTCGAAAGCCTGGTCGCCTCGTCGGTGCGTCAGCTCATCGAGGAGGGGCTCGACGGCGACGTGCTGGTGTTCCTGCCAGGCTCCGCGGAGATCCGCCGGTCGATGGAAGCGTGCGCGCCCCTCGCGAAGAGCGAGGATCTGCTGCTCCTGCCGCTGCACGGCTCGCTGTCGCCGGCGGAGCAGGACCGCGCGGTGCGCCCCGCGGACCGGCGCAAGATCATCCTCTCGACCAACGTGGCCGAGACCTCCGTGACCATCGATGGCGTCGTGGCGGTCGTCGACAGCGGCCTCGCGCGCGTGGCCGCGTACGCGCCCTGGTCGGGGCTGCCGACGCTCCGCGTCGCGCCCATCGCCCGCGCCTCCGCGGCGCAACGAGCGGGGCGCGCCGGTCGGACGCGACCCGGCCGCTGCCTCCGGCTCTACACGCGCGGAGATCTCGCCGCGCGGCCGGAGCACGAGGCGCCCGAGATCCGCCGGCTCGATCTCGCGGAGACGGTGCTCGATCTCTGCGCCGCGGGCGTCACGGATCTCGAGGGGTTCGGGTGGCTGGAGGCGCCGCCTGCTGCCGGGCTCGCCGCGGCCGAGGCGCTGCTCGTGCGGCTCGGCGCGCTCGACGAGGGGCGGCGCATGACCCCGACCGGCCGGCGAATGCTGCGCTTCCCGGCGCACCCGCGGCAGGCGCGGATGATCGTCGAGGCCGAGCGGCGCGGCGTCGCCGACGACGGGTGCACCCTCGCGGCGCTCGTCGCGGAGCGCGACCTCGGCGCGCCCGCAGGCCCACGCGAGGGCCGCGCGCGGAGGAGCGACGCGCGGCACAGCTCCGATCTGCTCGCCGCGCTCCAGACCTTCGAGGAGGCGGACCGCGCGCGCTTCGCCGCCGACCGCCTGCGGTGGCTGGGCGTCGATCCGGCGCGTACGCTGGCGGTCGAGCGGACGCGCAAGCAGCTCTCGCGGCTCGCCGACCACCGGAGCGCGGCGCCCCCGGAGACGCTGGAGGCGCGCGAGATCGCGCAGCGCATCGCGATCCTCTCCGGCTACCCCGACCGGGTGGGGCGCCTCCGCCGCCCGGCCAACGCTTCGGGGCGGAGCGGGCGCGAGGTCGTGCTCGCCGCCGGCGGGACGGCCGCGCTCTCCGAGGCGAGCGTGATCGACGATGTCGACCTCGTCGTCGCGGTCGACATCGAGGAGCGCAGCGAGGGGCGCTCGGCGCGCGCGGTCGTCCGGGCGGCGAGCGCGATCGAGGCCGACTGGCTGCTCGACCTCTTCACCGACGCGATCCGGGACACGACGGAGGCGACGTGGAACGCGGCCGCGGAGCGCGTCGAGGTCGTGCGCCGGCTCTCGTACGACGGCCTCGTGCTCGACGAGGCGCGGCCGGCCGCGGGCGCGGGCGGCCCGCTCTCGGAGGCGGCGGCGCGGGAGCTCGCCGCGCAGGCGAGGGCGAAGGGGTGGCGGGCGTTCGTGAAGGGCGACGCGCTCGCGGGCTGGCTCCTGCGGGTCGCGTTCGTGCGCGCGCACTGCCCGGACGCCGGGCTGCCCGACGTGGGCGAGGAGGCGGTGCTCGCCGCGCTCGAGGCGCTCTGCGAAGGGCGCAGGAGCTTCGCAGAGCTCCGCGACGCGGACCTCGCGGGCGCCGTGCACGCCTCGCTGAGCCCCGCGAAGGCGCGGGCGCTCGCCGAGCTCGCCCCCGAGTCGACCGTCCTGCCCGGCGGCCGGCGGGCGCGCCTCGAGTACGTGGCGGGCGCGCCGCCGTCGCTCGCGTCGCGGCTACAGGACTTCTTCGGCATGGCGGAGGGGCCGCGCGTCGCCGGCGGACGGGTGCCCGTTGTGCTGCACCTCTGCGCGCCGAACCAGCGCCCCGTGCAGGTCACGACCGATCTCTCGGGGTTCTGGGCGCGCCATTACCCGGCCATCGCCAAGGAGCTCCGCCGCCGCTACCCGAAGCACGCGTGGCCGGACGACCCGGCGCACGCCGCGCCGCCGTCGCGCGCGCCGCACCGCAAGGCGTGAATCAGGCGTGAATCAGGCGTGAATCAGGCGTGAATCAGCGCACGAGCGCCGCGGTCCTCGCCGTCTCGGCGGCCGTGCGGAGGAGCATGCGCACGATCCCCTCGCCGAGGGGCAGCGTGAACCCGACGTCGCTCTCGCGCTGCGCGACCTGCATCGGGGGGACCGAGCCGTAGCCGAAGCCCCACGACGAGAGCAGGCTCGCGATCCTGGCGATCTGCTCGAGGTTGCGGAGCGCGACGGCGCCGTTCGCCGCGCTCTGCGGGTCCGTGTACGTGAGGGCGCCGGCGAAGTTGACCCCGGGCGGCTGAAAGTTGCCGATGACGCGCACGTACTGGAGGCCCGCGAGGAACGGGAGCTGGCCTGCCGCCGACGCGACCGCAGGCTGGCTCGAGAGGTCGCCGGCCAAGGCGAACGACGCGCTCTTCGTGCCGAGCAGCTCGACCATCCACGAGGGCACGGAGCGCTGCAGCTTGCTGAAGCGGAGCCGGTCGAGGGCCCGCCGCAACCCGGTCTCGTTGCCGGTGAGGATCGTGTGCGGCGTGAGCACGACGAACCCGACGTTGCCGGCCGTGAAGAGATCGTTGTCCGCGTAGCGCGTCTTCACGAGCGGCGCGCCGATGACGGTGACCGTCCTGGCGTCGGCGGAGCGGCGGATCGCGTCGACGTCGAAGTTCCCCTGCATGACGGCGCAGAAGTCCGCGCCCTGCATCGCGTAGAGGCCGCCGTAGATCTTCACGATGTCGCGCGCCGGGACGAAGTTCGACTCCGGGCCCAGCGGGAGCAGGCTCGTGATGAGCTGGTTGACCTCGCCCCCCAGGCCGGAGGTGAACATCGCCGCCGCGTCGAGGTAGCCGAGCATCACCACGCCGCTCGGCAGGACGGCCAGGGGATCCCGATCGATCGCCGTCGCGTCGATCTTCTCTCCGCCGACCAGCGCGAGGCTGTCGTCCGCGCCCCCGCACCCGGCGAGCGCCGGGACGGCGGACGCGGCGATCGCGAGAACGACCGCGGCGCGGCGCAGAGCGGCGGCGCCCCGGGAATGCAGCAGCGTCCGCACCCTCGTGTTCGTCATCAAGGTCGCTCGTGCGGCGGGTCGGGGCGCTCCAGCGGGAAGGAGCCGATGATCTTCAGCATCTTGGTCTCGCGCTTCACGCCCTCGAGCGCCGCGACGAGCGCGCGATCGGTCGTGTGGCCGCTGACCTCGACGTAGAAGACGTAGTCCCAGCCCTCGCCGGGGACGGGGCGGGAGTGGACCCGGCGGAGGTTGCAGCTCCGCTCCTTGAAGTGCTGGAGGATGTCGTGGAGCCCGCCGGGGCGGTCGTGGACGCTGAAGAGGAGCGCCGTGGCGTCGTGGCCCGAGCGCGGCGCGGGGAGCCGCGACAGCACCGCGTAGCGGATCCGGAGCTCCCCCTCGTCGCCGACGTTCTCGCGGGCGACGCGGAGCTCCTGCCCGCCGGTGAAGCCGCGGGGGACGATGGCGGCGCTGCCCTCGGCCTCGGCCGCGAGATCCCAGGCGGCCTCCGGGCACCGGACGTCGAGCACCAGCGCGCGCGGGTGCTGGAGCTCGAGGTAGTTCACGCAGGCCACGTGGTCCTGCGGCGAGGCGTACACCCGCTCGACGTCGGCGAGGTTGCCAGTCCGGTTCACGAGGTCGAGCGCCTGCACCAGCTGGCGCTCGCCGACCACCTTGAGATCGGCGCCGCCGATCGCCTGGATGGTCGGGAAGATCGGCCCCTCCTTGAACGACTCGTACGGGACCACGGCGAAGTCCGCGCGCGAGCGCGCGACCTCCTCGATGGAGGCGATGGGGCTGTCCGCGCGGACGAACTCGCCGCCGACCCCGAAGTGATCGTGCGCCGCGGTCCAGCCATAGTCGCCCTCGGCGCCCAGGTACGCGACCCGGGGCGCGACCTCGAAGGCGCGCGAGGCCGCGTCGATGGCGACGAAGATCCGCCGCACCGCGCGCTGCGGGAACGGCGGCGTCACGGCGCGCTCGAGCGCCTGGATGTGGGCGGCGTCGGCCGTGGGGGCGAACCGGGCCGTGCCCGTCCTCAGCTTGGCAAGCTCGTGCGCGATGCGCGCCCGGCGCTCGACGCTTCGTAGGATTTCTTGATCCAGCTCTGTGAGCTGCCGGCGGAGCTCCTCAAGTCGCTTTCTCTCATCCATCCTGGCCACCCTAGCACCGCCCCCGGCGCACGTGGACACGCAGCGCTTCGGGCGCAGCTCCACGACGCCACGCCGCGCACGGCTGGCCACACCTGGTCGCGGATCGCCGGAGCGGCGTCAGGCCGCCGCGGAGGCGGAACCGGAGCCGGAACTGGAGCCGGACGAGGCGCCGGTGTCGCTCTTGGTGCTGTCGCTCGTCGCCGACTTGGTGCTGTCGCTCGTCGCCGAGGAGCTGCCCGAGCCGGCGTCGGAGCCCGTCCCCGCAGATCCCGAGGAGCTGCCCGTGTCGCTCTCCGACTTCGCGGGCGGCTTGTTCGAGCCCGAGGCATAGAGGTCGGAGTACCAGCCGCTGCCCTTGAGAATGAAGCCCGTGCCGCGCGAAATCTGCCGCCGGGCGGTCGCGTTGTGGCACGACGGGCAATCGGAGAGCGCCGCCTCCTTGATGGACTGCTCGGCCTCCCATTCATGCGCGCAAGATGTGCAGGCGTACTCGTAAGTGGGCATGGCGTTTCTACTCCTCGGAACAACGCGAGGGATATGGCCATGTTAGCCACCTGTCAAGGCGGCTGCCAAGAGCGGCCGTTGCGTTTCCGACACAGTCATCGAACCGCACACGCGCCGCCCCGCCGTCACGCCCTGAGCTGGGCAAGACCTGGTCCTTCATGTGCGCGTGAGGAGGCGGGATCCGGTCTTGCCGCGCGGCGCCAGCCCACGTAGACCCCGGGGAAAGCCAGATGTGACGGTACGTGGCGTGCTGTGACGATACGTTAAGCTCGCCTGGCCGGTCCCGGGGACGTCATGCGCATTCGGAAGCTCGAGATCAGCGGGTTCAAGTCGTTCGTCGACCGGACGGTTGTCCATTTCGACACGGACGTGGTGGGCATCGTCGGTCCGAACGGCTGTGGCAAGTCCAACATCGTCGACGCGATCCGGTGGGCCATCGGCGAGCAGAGCGCGAAGCACCTGCGCGGTAAGTCGATGTCGGACGTCATCTTCAACGGCTCCGAGACCCGCGCGCAGCACGGGATGGCCGAGGTGACGCTCACCTTCGACAACAGCGAGCCGACGGGGGCGTCGCAGCTCCCGCTGGAGTACCGGGACTACGCCGAGATCGCGGTGACGCGCCGGCTCTTCCGCGACGGGACGAGCGAGTACCTCATCAACAAGACCCAGGTCCGGCTCAAGGACGTGACGGACCTCTTCCTCGGCACCGGCGTCGGGACGAAGGCCTACTCCATCATCGAGCAGGGCAAGATCGGGCTCATCGTCTCGGCGCGCCCGGAGGACCGGCGGATGCTCATCGAGGAGGCCGCCGGCATCACGAAGTACAAGGCCAGGAAGAAGCAGGCCGAGCAGAAGATGGACCAGACGCGGCAGAACCTGCTCCGCGTGGGGGACATCGTCTCCGAGATCCAGCGCAACCTCGCGTCCCTGAAGCGCCAGGCCGCGAAGGCCGAGCGGTACGTGAACTACCGCAAGGAGCTGGAGGACCTCGTGCTCCACGAGGCGTCGCACAAGCTCCTCGAGATCACGGTGCTCACGCAGCACGAGTCGATCGGCAGGGCCGAGCACGCCGAGCGCGGGCAGGCGGCCCGGACCGCGCTCGCCGCGCGCGAGGCCGAGATCGAGGTCACCCGGCTCGAGGCCCTCTCGTGCGAGGAGCGGGCCGAGCGGGCGCAGAACGAGGCGTTCACGGCCGACAACCAGGTGCGCACCCACGAGGCCGAGATCGCGCGGGCGCGCGACCGGATGCGGCACCTGGAAGAGCGGCTCGTCACCGCGGCCAAGGAGCAGGGAGAGCTCGAGAAGACGGTCGCGGAGCTGACGGCCGAGAAGGAGCAGCTCGAGGCGCAGCTCGCCGGCGTCGACGAAGAGGAGGCGCACGAGAGCGAGCTCGCGCTCGAGCAGCACGAGCGGCTCGAGGAGCTGCGGCACGGCGAGCGCACCGCCGAGCACGAGGTCGCCGCGCTGCGCCGGCGGGCCGCCGAGGCCACCGCGGCGGTCGCGGCCGCCGAGGCGTCGCTCACCGGGTTCGACCGGCGCATGACGGAGATGAGCCAGCGGCGCGCGAAGCTCGAGGACGAGATCGGCCGGCTGATGTACGAGTCGGAGGAGCTCGAGCGGCGGCGCTCGTCGCTGACGCGGAACGTGGCCGAGCTCGCCGACGGGAAGCGGATCTCCGCGGAGGAGCGGTCGCGCCTCGACGTGGAGATGAAGACGCTGCGGGAGCAGGCGGTCGCGAGCGACCGCACCGTGGAGCACGCGAAGAACGAGCTCGGGCAGCGGCGCAACCGGCTCCGCGCGCTCGAGGAGCTGCACGCGCGGCTGGAGGGCGTCGGCGCCGGGGTGAAGAACCTCCTCAAGACCAAGGATCCGGCGCTGCTCGGGCTCGTGGCCGACCGGATCGAGGCGCCGGCCGAGCTGACCGCGGCCTTCGCGGGGCTGCTCGGCGACCGGCTGCAGTGCGCGGTCGTGAGCGACGTCGAGCGCGGGATCGCGCTGCTCGCCGATCTGTCGAAGAACAACCGCGGGCGGGCCAGCGTGATCGCGGCGCGGCCTTCGTTCGTGGCCGGCGCCGCGCGGCGGCCGCCCCGCGGCGAGGGGGTGCTCGGGCCGCTCGTGGACCGGCTCGTCTTCGCCCCCGAGGACGAGGCGCTGGCGCGCGCGCTCGTGGGGGACGCGGTGGTCGTCGCGTCCGCCGAGGTGGCGGCGCGGCTCGCGGCCGAGGGCGCGGGGTGCACGCTCGTGACGCTCGACGGCACGGTCCTCCGCGAGGACGGCGTGGTGAGCGGCGGCTCGGGCGACGCGGTCGCGGCCGGGATGATCGAGCAGAAGCGGGAGATGCGCGCGCTGCACGAGTTCGTCGCGACCAAGTCGGACGAGGTGACGGCGCTGCTCGACGCGCAGCAGAAGCTCCGCCTGCGGATCACCGAGGTGGGGACGGCGCTGGAGCGGGCGCGGAGCGAGGCGCACGAAGGAGAGCTCGCGCTCGTGACGGCCGAGAAGGACCTCCGCCGCGCGGAGGAGCAGCTCGCCGCGGCGCAGAAGCGCGAGGGCGTGGTGCGATCCGAGCTCGAGGACCTCGCGGACAACCTCGACGCCGGCGGGAGCGAGCAGCAGGCGGCGCGCGACAAGCTCGCGGCCGGGCGCGCGACGCGCGAGGCGGCGGCGGCCGGCCTCGATCACGCCGAGCAGGTGGCGGCCGAGTGGCGCGAGCGCGTGCTCGGGCAGCAGTCGGTCGTGACCGAGCGGAAGGTGAAGCTCGCGCGCGTGCGCGAGCGCGCCGCGGCGGCGCGGGGCACGGTCGAGCGGCTCACGCGGTCGTGCACCGAGCTCCGGGGCCGAATCGCCCGGCTCGACCAGGAGCGGACGGAGAGCGCGGTCTCCGCCGGGAAGGCCGCGGCGACGATCGTCATGGCGCGCGAGGCCCTGGTCTGCGCCGTCGCCGACGCGCACGCGGCGCAGGCCACGCTGACCGAGGCGCGGCGCGCGCTGGACGAGGCGCGGCAGGCGCACGCGGGGCGCGAGGCCGACCTGCGCGGGCTGCGCCAGGAGCTCGCCGCGGTGTCGGAGCAGCTCCGCAAGCACGAGCTCGCGCTGGAGCGGCTGCGCGTCGAGCACACCCACCTCATCGAGGGGGTGCGCGAGCGCTTCCGCGGGCTGGAGCTCGCCCGCGTCGTCGGCGACTACCACAAGCGGCCGCCGGTCGACGCCTCGCACCGCTCGCGCATCCAGGAGCTGACGGAGCTGCTCGACCGCATGGGCCCCGTCAACCTGGACGCCGTGCGCGAGCACGCCGAGGCCGAGGAGCGGTACACGTACTACTCGACCCAGAAGGCCGACCTCGAGAAGGCGATCGACGACCTCGAGAAGGCGATCGCCCAGATGAACCGCGAGTCGAAGCGGCTCTTCAAGACGACGTACGACGGCATCAACGCGCGCTTCAAGGCGCTCTTCCCCAAGATGTTCCGCGGCGGGCAGGCGGAGCTCAGGCTGACGAACCCCGACGACATGCTGGAGACGGGGATCGAGATCCTGGCGCAGCCGCCGGGGAAGAAGCTCGGGAACATCGAGCTCATGAGCGGCGGCGAGAAGGCGCTCACCGCCGTGTCGCTCATCTTCGCGATCTTCCAGTTCAAGCCGTCGCCCTTCTGCATCCTCGACGAGGTCGACGCGCCGCTCGATGAGGCGAACGTGACCCGCTACAACGAGGCGATCCGGAGCATGACGAGCCACTCGCAGTTCATCCTCATCACGCACATCAAGCGCACGATGCAGTCGGTCGACGTGCTCTACGGCGTGACGATGCAGGAGCCCGGCGTGTCGAAGCTCGTCAGCGTGCGGATCAACGAGACGGCGAAGCGCCCGGAGCGCGAGGCGGCGCCGGCGGCGGCGGTGGCGTGAGCGCGGGGCCTGGCTCGGGCGGGGCGGCCGGGCGGCGCCTGTCGCGCGGCGCCTCGGGGCTCCGGCACCTCCGCTGGGCCCGCGAGGTGCTGGCCACGCTCGAGGCCCACGTCGAGCACAACCCGGCGCTCGACGACGCCGATCGCGAGGCGCTGCGGGGCGAGGCGCGCGCGCTCGCGGCGGCGGTGCAGGCCCTCAGCGGGGCCGTGAAGCCGTACCGGGATTTCCTCGAGCGGACGCGGGTGCGCTACCGCGGGCGCGTGCGCGTGGCGGAGCACCTGGTCCGGGGATCCGGCGCGGGCGGCGCGGACGAGGCGGCGCACGCCCGCCTCGAGGAAGCGCTGGCGGAGCTCGCCGCGATCGAGGAGACGCAGCGCCGGCCGCTCAGGGCGGAGCTCTCGGCGGAGATCGATCGGCTCCGCGACGCGATGGCGCGGATGGACGCGCGCCTCGCGGAGCGGCTCTCCGGAGAGCTCGTCGAGAGCCTGTACCCGCCCCTCACGGACGGCGCGTCGAGGGTCGCCGACGACGGCGATCCGGACGACGACGCGACGGCGAGCCCTCGCTAGCGCCGCGCGACCGGCGAGCCGACCGCAGGGGCCGCGACGGGGGCCAGCCGATCGCCGGGCGAACGGCGCCGAAGCGGCCAGCGACGCGGCAAGGTGCGCGGCAGGCGCCGGGGGAGGGATCACCATGCCTGCACGCCGGGATGGAGATGCGGTAAAGGGTCCACGAAGGACACGGAGAGGACGTCGATGGGCTGCGCGGAGTCGGTCGCCTTCCTGCTTCTCCGCGGGCGCGCCGCGGCGAGCGAGCGATTCGAAGCGCTGATCCGACGCCATGTGCCGGACGTCGCCGTCGTCTTCGATCCCGAGCGCGCGCTGGAGCGGTGCCTGGGCGAACCGCCGCCGGTGCTCGCCGTCGACTGGAGCGACCCGGCCGGCGCCGCGGCGCTCTGCGGCCGCGTGCGGGCGCAGCCCGGCGGCGAGGCGGTGTTCCTCCTCGCGATGACCGAGCGCGACGCCGACCTCGATGGGATCCTCGCGGCGGGCGCGAGCGATTTCCTGCTCGTGGGCAACGAGGGCGGGGGCGCTCGGGCGCGGCTCGCCGTCGCCCGCGAGCGCGCCGCGCGCGACGCCGCCGCGCGCCACGCGCTCGCGCAGACGCAGGCCCGCCTCGTCCTCGCCGGCCGCATGGCGAGCGTCGGCACGCTCGCCGCCGGGGTCGCCCACGAGATCAACAACCCCCTCGCGTTCGTCATCGCGAACGTCGACGCGACCCTCCGGCGCATCGGCTCGATGGAGCGGCGGAGCAGCGCTCCGCGCAGCGGACCGTGGGCTCGCCCTCGCGCCGACGGCCGCGGGACCTCGAGCGAGCTCTCCGAGGTGCTGAGCCTCCTGGAGGACGCCCGCGAGGGCGCAGAGCGGGTGCGGCTCATCGTGCGCGATCTCCACAGCTTCTCGCGCGCCGAAGAGGACCACCGCGGGCCGGTCGACCCCCGGCGGGTGCTCGACTCCTGCGTTCACATGGCGATGAACGAGATCCGGCACCGCGCCCGCGTCGTCCGGAGCTTCCAGGACGTGCCGCCCGTCGAGGTGAACGAGCCGCGGCTCGCGCAGGTCTTCCTGAACCTCATCGTGAACGCCGCGCAGGCCATCCCCGAAGGGCTCGCCGAGCAGAACGAGATCGAGCTCTCCACGCGCTGCGATGCCGCGGGGTGGGTCGTCGTCGAGGTGCGCGACACCGGCGCCGGGATCGCGCCCGGATCGCTCGGGCGGATCTTCGAGCCGTTCTACACGAGCAAGGAAGCGGGCGAAGGGCTCGGCCTCGGGCTCGCGATCTGCCACGCCATCGTCGCGGCGCTGGGGGGTCGGATCGAGGTGGAGAGCCGCCATGGCGAGGGGAGCACGTTCCGCGTCATCCTCCCTGCCGCCACGGGCAGCGAGGCGCGCGCCCCGGCGGCCGCCGGCTCCGGCGCGTCGAGCGGGCGGCGCGAGAACGGCAGGCCCGCCGCGGCCGCGCCGAAGGCGGCGCCGCGACAGCGGGTCCTCGTCATCGACGATGAGCCGATGCTCACGCGCGCGATCGCGGGGACGCGCGAGCCGCGGCACGAGACGACCGCCCCCGCGAGCGCGCGCGACGCGCTCACCCGGATCCGCGCCGGGGAGCGCTACGACGCCATCCTGTGCGACCTCATGATGCCCGATATGACGGGGATGGATTTCTACGCGTCGCTTGCCGAGCACGCACCCGAGCAGCAGCGCCGGGTCGTGTTCCTGACCGGCGGCGCCTTCACGGAGCGCAGCAAGGCGTTCCTGCAGCAGGTCACCGCCCGGCTGCTCCTGAAGCCGTTCGACGCGGCGACGCGGCTCTCGCTGGTCGACGAGGTCGTCCCCG
>JAICEP010000145.1 GCA_025924095.1 Sorangium sp. | reverse complement strand
CCTCAAGCCCGCCAACCTGTTCCTCACCCAGGACGGCACCCTCAAAGTCCTCGACTTCGGCATCTCGCGGCGCGCAGGCACCCCGCCCGGCGGCCCCCTCTCGCGCGCCCCCGGCGCGCCCCCGGCCGTCAGCATCGGCGGCGGCAGCGGCCGCGACGGCAGCGGCAGCGACGGCAGCGGCAGCGGCGGCCGAGACGGCGACAGCGGCGCCGGCAGCGGCGAGCTCGGCACCGCCGCCTTCCTCGCCGAGCGCGACGTCTACGCCTCCACCCGCCGCGCCTTCGCGGGCGCCGACAGCCCCGCCGTCGCGCGCAACGTCATCGGCACGCCGGGCTTCATGGCCCCCGAGGTGCTCGAGATGGCCGAGCCCACCGCCGCCACCGACGCCTACGCGCTCGCCGTGTGCATCGCGCAGCTCGCGACAGGACGCCTCCCGCACGACGTCCCCGACGAGCCGGCCGACTGCTCCGACCCGTCGAGCGTCTCCGCCTGGTGGACCGAGCTCCGCAGCGCCACCCTGCGCGGCGCCATGCGCGACCTCGCGGGCGACCCCGCGCGGCTGCCGCGCGGCCTCCTCGCGCTGCTGAAGCGCCTGCTCTCCGTCGATCCCGCGCACAGGCGCGTCGCGCCGGGGCGGCTGAAGCAGCTGATCGACGAGGTCTGGGAGCGACCCCACGGCGTCCCGGACCGGCCGTACCGGGGGCTCGCCCCCCTGTCGGCCACCGACGAAGGCCTCCTGTTCGGGCGCGACGACGACATCGCGCGCCTCGGGCGCGAGCTCGAGTTCGAGCCGTGCCTCGTCCTCCAGGGGCCGCGCGGCTCCGGCAAGACCTCGCTCGCCTCGGCCGGCCTCGTGCCCCACCTCGCGCGCCGCCACGCCGACCACAAGGACGACTGGATCGAGGCGCGCCTCACCCCCGACGGCGACCCGGACGGCGCCCTCGCCCGCGCGCTCGCCGCCGTCTCGCCCGAGCTCGAGGCCGCAGACCTCGCCGAGCTCACAAGGTTCTGCATGGCGTCGGCCGTCGGGGTCGCGCTCGTCATCGACCCGATCGCGCCCCTCGGCGACGGGCGGCTCGCCGCCCTCGTGAGCGCGCTCGCGACCGGCGACGCGCGGCGCGGGCTCCGGCTCGTCGGCGTGCTCGACGAGGCCGACGATCGCGCCGCGGCGCTCCTCGCCACGCCGGCCGGCGAGGGCCTGCGCGCGGCGCTGCGCTACGTGGGGCTGCCCGCCGCCGCCGCCGTGAAGGACCTCGTCGCCGGCCCCGCGAAGCTCGCCGGCGCCGAGGTGCGCGGCCTCGCCCAGGTCGAGGCCGAGGTGCAGCGCGAGCTCCGGGGCGGCGGCGCCGCGCTGTCGTTCGTGGCGCTCGCCCTCGCCGACTGGTGGGCGACGGCGCGCGACGAGCGCGACGCGCGCGGCGCCCTGCGCGGCGAGGCGTGGCAGGCGCTCGGCGGCGTGCGCGGCGCCCTCGCGCGGCACGCCGACGCCGCCATCGCGGCCCTCACCCCGGAGGACCGCGCGATCGCCGACGAGGCGCTGCTCCGCCTCGGCGCCGTGGACGGCTCGCGCGTCCGCTGGGTCGAGGCGGAGCTCGTCGAGGTCGTCGCCGCCCCGCCCGCCGAGGTCGACCGGATCCTCGGCGCCCTGGAGCGCGCGCGCCTCCTCGTCCGCCGCGACAGGGCCGTGGAGCTCGCCCACGAGGCGCTCGTCGCGGGCTGGCCGCACCTCGCGTCCACCCGCGCGCGGCACATGGAGCGGATCATCCTGCTCGAGCGGCTCCGCGAGGCCGCCGACGTGTGGGATCGCTCCGGCGAGAACCCCGACTTCCTGCTGCGCCGCGACCTGCTCGACCCGGTGAGCGCGGGCGCCGACTTCGCCTCGCGGCTGCCGCGGCGCGAGCAGGCCCTCGTGCGCGAGAGCCTCCGGCGCGCCCGCGTCCAGCGCGCCAAGAAGATCGGCGCGGTCGCGGCGCTCGGGCTCGCGGTCGCCTCGGCGTTCGTGGGCGAGCGGTGGGTGTCGGCGCGCCAGGCGAGCGCCGAGGCGGCGCGCCGCGCGGCCGAGGAGCGCGCCGACCTCGCCGAGCTCATCGGCAAGGCGCGCCGCACCGAGGACCCGTACCACCGCGCCGCGTGGATCGCCGCGGCCCTCGGGCGGCGCGCGGACGACGCGGCGCTGCCGCTCGACCTCGCGACCGCGGCCATGGGCCTGCCGCGCGCGCACTTCCTGACGGTCGACAGCGTGGTGGGGCCGGCGCTGCCGTGGGACGACCGCTGGGTCGTCGCCGGCGGCCCCGGCGGCACCCTGCTCGTCGCCGACCTGCGCCCGCCCGATCCGGACGTCATCGACGACGTCGCGCTCGACGTCGACCCGGAGAGCGTCGAGCTCGCCAGATCGCCGCGCGTGCTCGCGCTGCGGCCGCACGACGCCCCGCACGTCGAGCGCGTGCCGTTCGCGTTCGACACGGCGGTGGCGACGCGCTCGGTCACGGGCGAGGTCCGCGTCTTCCGGCTGCGGGAGGGCGGCACCGTGGCGCTGGCCGCCGTCGCGCCGGTGCAGTGCAGCAGCGCCGTGCACGCGGCCGAGGCGGCGCCCGTCCTCGCCTGCTCGACCGACGGCGGGATCGCGCGCTGGGACATGCGGCGCGGCGGCGGCGCCGGCGCGGTCGACAGGCACCCGTTCCGCGGCAACGTGCTCGGCATCTCGCCGGACGGCGCGCGCGTGGCGGCGGTGCTCGGGCGCAGGGCGCTGCTCTGGGGGCCGGACGGCGGCGCGGGCGCCGAGATCACCCTGGCCGCGCCCGCCGTGCTCGGGCGCTTCAGCCCGCGGGCCCCCGCGATCGCGCTCGTGCAGCAGAGCAGGACGTCGATCTACGCCTTCGATCGGCCCGGCGCGCCGCTCCTCGAGCTCGACACGGACCCGGCGCCCGCGTCGGCGCGCTGGGACGCGGGCGGGCTCGATCTGGGCGTCTGCGGCAGCGGCGGCAGCGCCTGGCACTACCTCCGGAAGGGCGGGCGCGCCCCGGGCGACCCGCCGCCCGAGGGCTCACCGTGCGAGGCGCCGCCCGGCCAGCGCGCGCCGCTGCCGCTGCGCGCGCGCAGCGAGGCGGCCGACCTCGCCGAGCGCGACGTCGGCCCGCACGGCCTCCTCGGCGGGTGGCGGCTGCCGGATCGCCGCGTGCTGACGCGCGACCTCATCCTGTTCAGCCCGGGCCCGCCCGCCGCGGAGCGTTTCCTCCGGTTCGAGGGGCTCGACCCCGCGGGCAGGCCGGAGCTCCGCGAGGCGAGCGCCTCGGCCGCCGCGGTGCTGCGGAGCGGGGACGCGGTGGCCCTCCAGGTCGGCGGCGAGGTGCGCCTCTACGACGAGCGGTCGCGGCGCCGCACGGCCGAGCAGCGGGGGCACCTGCTGCGCGCCTGCGACGACGGCCGCGTCCTGTCGTACCGCAAGGACGAGGGGGTGTGGACGCTGTTCGACGCCGCGACCGGGGGGACCGTGGAGGCGGTGCCGACGGCGCCCGCGCTCGTGCTCGGCGTCGACGCCGCCTGCCGGACGCTGTTCACGCAGGAGCTCGACGGCAACCTCGTCGCGACGTCGCTCCGCGACCTGTCGTCGCGCACGCTCGCGGTGACCGACGGCTACGTCTACGAGGCGCGCCCGAGCCCCGCGCGCGGCGACGTCGGCCCGGGGCTGTGGCTCGCGTTCAGCTCGGGCGCGGTGGCGCGCATCGACGAGCAGCGCGGCGAGGTGCGGGTGCTCGGGTACGCGACGCCGCGGGCGACCGCGATCGCGGACGGCCCCCTGCCGGGCGACGTGGCCTTCGCGGACGCGACGGGCGTCGTCCTGGTCCGCCGCGCCGGCCTCGCGGAGCGGGTGCTCGACGGCGTGAGCGGGGCGGAGTGGGAGGACATCTCCGCCGCGCCCGACGGCAAGACGATGCTGCTCTCCTCGGCGGACCGGATCGCCGTGCTCGACCTGGTGCGGCGCGAGATCGTCGGCGCCATGCCGTCGGACGGCCGCGAGCGGCTCGCGCCGTGGGACGCCGAGGGCTCGGTGCTCTCGTGGTCGTTCGGCCGCGTGGGCGGGCCGGCAGGCGTCGTGGTGCCCCGGGGGCTGCCCCTGGCCCGGCGGGTGGGGGAGGCGGTGTCGAACCTGCGGGCCGAGGGCAAGCGGCTCGTGGCGCGCCACGGATCCCCGTGACCCGCAACCCACGATCCCCCGGCGTCACGCGCCCGGGACCTCTCGTGAGCGCGCTGTCTCGCGCGGTCGCCGCGCGCGCTCTCTCTCGCTCGGTCCATCGGACATGACATTGTAGGGCGCGCGCTCACCTGCGCGGCCGCGAGAGCGCAGAAGGGATTGGATCCGGTCCGCGAACGCCGTACGCTGCTCCAACCGTGCCCGCGCCCGAACCGAGCCAGAACGCATCACTGTTCCTTTGCATCACATTCTTCCCGAGCGAGAGGCTGGCCAACGCGGTGTTACGGCTGGTGTCCAGCTTCTGCGGGATGGTGCTGGACGACGCGAACGTGAGCTCGCGGTTTTACATGGCCGCTCACGAGCTCGCCGAGAATATCACCAAGTATTCGACGGGCCCCAAGGTCAGCCTGGAGCTCGCGATGGAGGAGGACGAGAGCTCTTATATCCTGAAGATCCGCGCGCGCAACGAGGCCTCTCCGGAGCGGCTGCGCGAGGTGGAGAGGCGGCTGCTCGAGCTGAAGACCGCGAGCGATCCGGTGAAGCACTATGATGAGCTCATCAACGAAACGGCGATGATAGAGGGGGTGTCGGGCCTCGGCCTCGCGCGGGTGTGCGCCGAGGGCGGGCTCGACGTGGACTACAAGATCGAGGGCAACGAGCTGACGATCATCGCGCACGCGCCGGTTGGGAGATGGAGGGCAGATGAGCAGCTTAAAGGTTGAGTCCGTCGTCACGGACAGCTTCGGGATCGAGCCGACCCTGAGGGACGACACCCTCAGCGTCAAGCTCACCGGCACGGGCGACATGGCGGCCGCCGCGCCGCTCGGCTCCTATTTCAGGACCCTCCAGGCGGAGGTGATACGCCTCTCCGTGAGCGCCGTCGAGTTCGACGTGAGGGCCCTCTACTTCCTGAACTCGAGCTGTCTCAAGGCGTTCATCAGCTTCATCTGCGGCCTCGCGGGTCAGGGGCTCAAGTGCAAGATCCAGTTCCTCACGGACGCGAGGCTGGGGTGGCAACGGCGGAGCCTGACGGCGCTCGAGCGCATGTCTCCGGAGCTGGTCTCCATCGCCGATACCTGACCCGAGAGCCGTAGGCCATGAGCAAGAAGCGCCGGACGATCGCCCTCTTGATGGACTACGTACGAGGCGAGTACCAGTCCGGGGTGCGCTTCGGCGTCGAGCGCGCCGCCGAGGCGCACGACGTCAATCTCGTGATCGCCTTCGGCGAGATGCTCGCCCTCCCCGGGTCGTCCGGCACGGCCCAGAACAGCATCTATCACCTCATCGGCGCCGAGACGGTCGACGGCATCATCGTCGCCTCGACGACCCTGTGCCATCACGTCGGCATCGAGGGAATGCAGCGGTTTTGCCGGTCCTACGCGCCGCTGCCCGTCTGCAGCATCGGGGTGGCGATCGACGGCGTCCCGAGCCTCATCGTCGACAACGCCCTCGGGATCGAGGCCGCGGTCGGGCACATGGTCGACGCCCACGGGCGCCGGCGCGTCGCGTTCCTCGGCGGGCCGGCCAACAACGAGGAGGCGGACGTGCGCACCGCCGCCTACTTCAGGGCGCTCGCCGATCGATCGCTGCCCTTCGATCAGCGCCTCTTCGCGTACGGCGCGTTCACGATCGACTCCGGGCGCGCCTCCATGCGCGAGATCCTGGATCGCGGGGTCGAGCTCGACGCCGTGGTCGCCGCCAACGACGCCATGGCCCTCGGCGCGATCGACGCCCTCCGGGCGCGCGGCCTCGGCGTCCCGGAGGACATCCTCGTGTGCGGCTTCGACGACGCGGTCATCGCGCGCTTCACGAAGCCGTCGATGTCCACCATCGGCCAGCCCATCACGCGGCTCGGCGCGCGCGCCGTCGACGCGCTGATGCGCATGATCGACGGCGAGCCCGTCCCGGAGCGCAGCCTCTTCCCGGTCGAGCTCACGCTGCGCGAGTCCTGCGGCTGCGGCAGCCCGGCGGACGCGGCGGGCGGGCCCTCGAGCAGGGCGCGGCGCGCGCCGCCCGCGCACGCCGGCGGGCGGGAGGAGCTGGAGCGCGTCCTCGAGAAGAGCGTCGCGATCCCGGCCGGCTCGCTCCACGGCTGGGCCGGTGAGCTCCTGTCGGCGCTCGACGACGAGCTCGCCGGGGAGGAGGGCCGCTTCCTGCGCGCCCTCGAGGCGCTCCTCGACGCGGCGGGGCGCGAGGGCGCGAACCTCGAGCATTTCCAGGGCGTGATAACGCTCCTCCGCGAGCGGGTGCGCCGCGGGCCCGGCGACCTCCGGGGCGCGGCGCTCGCCGAGACGCTCGAGCCGATCTGGCACGCCTCGCGCGTGCTCGTCGGGAGCGCGTCGGTGCGCTCCGAGGGGCAACAGCGCCTGAACGTGGAGCTCGCGTCGCTCTACCTGAGCTGGAGCGCGCGGAGCTTCTCGACCTGCCTGAGCCTGCCGATCCTGCGGCGAATGATGGCGTCGGAGCTGCCGCGGATGCAGTTCTCGCGGGTCGCTGTGTCGCTCTACGACGACCCGCAGCGCAGCACCATGGTGCCGCTCTTTCTGATGGAGGACGGCCGCGAGGTCGAGCCGCCGCCCGCGAGCTTCCCGGCCCGGCTCCTCGCGCCCGACGGCTTTCTCGGAGACGGGGAGCGCTGGAGCGTGATCGCGCTGCCGGTCGCGTTCGGCGACGCGGAGAAATTCGGCGTCGCGGTGCTCAACAGCGGCGCGAACGAGCTTGTCTATGACGCGCTCCGCCTCCAGATCGGCTCCGCGGTCAAGGCCGCGGCGCTGCACTGGGAGGTCGTGCGGCAGGTGGAGCTGCGCGAGCGGCTGGAGCAGGAGAAGGTCCGCCAGGAGAGCGCCGTGGCGGCGCGCATCCAGACGGCGCTGGTGCCGACGCAGCTCGCGGTCGAGGGGCTCGAGCTGTCCGCCATCATGAAGCCGGCCGCCACGGTCGGCGGCGACTACTACGATGTGCTCGCGACCGCGGAGGGCGGGTGGCTCGGGATCGGCGATGTCGCGGGGCACGGGCTCGCGGCGGGGCTCGTGATGCTGATGATCCAGAGCATGATCTCGGCGCTGACGCGCAGCGACCCGAACGCCAGCCCGAGCGACATCGTCTCCGCGGTCAACGCGGCGGTGTACGAGAACGTCCGCAGCCGGCTGAAGCGGGATGAGCACGCGACGCTGCTGCTCCTCCGGTACGAGCGGAGCGGGCGGGTGACGTTCGCCGGGGCGCACGACGACCTCATCGTGTGCCGCGCGCGCACCCGTCGCTGCGTGTGCATCCAGAGCTCGGGCGTCTGGGTCGGCGCGCTGCCCGCGATTGACGCGATGACGCGAGACTCCGAGTTCGTCCTGGAGGACGGCGATCTCCTCGTGCTGTACAGCGACGGCGCGACGGAGGCGCGCGACGCCCACCGGGAGCAGTTCGGCCTCGAGCGGCTGTGCTCCACCATCGAGTCTTCCCAGGACGCGCCCGCCGACGCGATCCGCGACCGGATCATGAAGGAGGTCGAGGGCTGGTGCCCGAGCCCCGATGACGACATGACGGTCGTCGTGGCGAGGTACAGCGCGCCCCGGGGGCTGTCGCTCCAGTCCGCCGGCTTTCCTACATGAGCGCTACCTCGCGCGCGGGACGCGCGCGGGAAGAAGGACGACAGGGATTGGATTCCGTCCGAGAACCACGTAGGCTGCTCAATCGTGCCAGTGTCCGAACCGAGCCGCAGCGGGTCACTGTTCCTGTGCATCACGTTCTATCCGACCGAGCGGATGGCCAACAGCGTGCTTCGCCTGGTGTCCAGCTTCTGCAGCATGGTGCTCGACGACGCGAACGTGTGCTCGCGGTTCTACATGGCTGCGCACGAGCTCGCCGAGAACATCATCAAGTACTCCTCCGGCCCCAAGGTCAGCCTCGAGCTCGCGCTGGAGGAGAGCGAGAGCTCGTGCGTCATGAAGATATGCGCCCGCAACGAGGCCTCTCCGGAGCGGCTGCGCGAGGTGGAGAGGCGGCTGTTCGAGCTGAAGACGGCGATCGATCCGGTGAAGCATTATGACGAGCTCATCTGCGAGACGGCGATGATAGAAGGGGTGTCGGGGCTCGGCCTCGCGCGGGTGCGCGCCGAGGGCGGGCTCGACGTGGACTACAAGATCGAGGGCAACGAGCTGACGATCATCGCGCATGCGCCGGTTGGGAGGTGGAGGGTCGATGAGCATCTTGAGGGTTGAGCCCGTCGTCATGGACAGCTTCGGGATCGAGCCGACCCTGAGGGACGACACCCTCAGCGTCAAGCTCACCGGCACGGGCGACATGGCGGCGGTCGGGCCGCTCGGCTTCTTCCTCAAGGACATCCAGTCGGAGGCGCTGCGCCTGCGCGTGAGCGCCGTCGCGTTCGACGTGAGGGCGCTTTATTTCCTGAACTCCAGCTGTCTCAAGGCGCTGATCAGCTTCATCTCCAGCGTCGCGGGCCAGGGGCTCAAGTGCAAGGTGGAGTTCATCACGGACGCGCGGCTGGGGTGGCAGCGGCGGAGCCTGACGGCGCTCGAGCGCATGTCCCCGGAGCTGGTCTCCATCGCCGATACCTGACCCGAGAGCCGTGGGCATGAGCACGAAGCGACGGACGATCGCCCTCTTGATGGACTATGTGGGCGGAGACTACCAGTCCGAGGTGCGGTTCGGGGTCGAGCGCGCCGCGGAGGCGCATGACGTCAATCTCCTGGTCGCCTTCGGAGAGACGCTCGCGCTGCCCGGGGCGACGGACGCGGCCCAGAACAGCATCTATCACCTCATCGGCGAGGAGACGGTCGACGGCATCATCGTCGCCTCGGCGACCCTCTGCCATCACATCGGCATCGAGGGGATGCGGGAGTTCCTCCGCGGCTACGCGCCGCTGCCGGTCTTCAGCATCGGGATGGAGATCGAGGGCATCCCGAGCCTCACCGTGGACAACGCCTTCGGGATCGAGCTCGCGGTCGGGCACATGGTCGACGCCCACGGGCGCCGGCGCGTCGCGTACATCGGCGGGCCGGCCAACAACGAGGAGGCGAGGACGCGCGCCGAGGCGTACTGGGGAGCGCTGGCGGCGCGCGCCGTCCCGCCCGACGAGCGCCTCTTCGCGGAGGGCGCGTTCACGATCGACAGCGGCAGGAGCGCGATGCGCGACCTCCTGGCCCGCGGGGGCGAGCCCGACGCCGTGGTCGCCGCCAACGACAAGATGGCCCTCGGGGCGATGGAGCTGCTCAAGGAGCGGGGGATCCGCGTCCCGCAGGACATCCTCGTGGCCGGCTTCGACGACGCGGTCATCGCGCGTTTCTCCAAGCCGTCCCTGACCACCGTCCGCCAGCCCATGAAGCGGCTCGGGGCCCTCGCGATGGACAGCATGGTGCGCATGCTCGACGGCAAGGACGTTCAGGACGTGGCGCTCCTGGAGGTCGAGCTCACGTGCCGCGAGTCGTGCGGCTGCGGGGTCCAGGCGAGCGCCTCGCTCCCGCCTCCGGGCACCACGGGGCGGGGCGGCGCGGCCTTGATCGCCGCGCAGCGGGGGTCGCTGGAGCGGGCGCTCCGGCGGAGCGTGTCGATCCCGACCGGCTCGCTCGACGGCTGGCCCGGCGATCTCCTGTCGGCGCTGGAGGCGGAGCTCACGGGGAAGGAGGGCCGCTTCCTGCATGCGCTGGAGGCGCTCCTCGACGCGGCGGGGCGCGCGGGCGCGATCCTCGATCACTTCCAGGGCGCGATCGCGGTGCTCCGCGAGCGGCTCCACCGGCCGGTCGAGGACGGCGGCGACGGCGTCTTCCAGGACGCCCTCGAGCGGCTCTGGCACGCCTCGCGCATCGTCATCGGGAGCGCGTCCGTGCGCGTCGAGGGGGAGCGGCGGCTCAACGTGGAGCTCGCGTCGATGTACCTCAGCTGGAGCGCGCGGAGCTTCTCGACCTGTCTGAGCCTGCCGATCCTGAAGCGCGTGATGGCGTCGGAGCTGCCCGCCCTGGGGTTCTCGCGCGTCGCGGTGTCGCTTTATGACAGCACGCACGGCGGTCACGACCCGCAGCAAACCACGATGAAGACGCTCTTCCTCATGGAGGGCGGCCGCGAGGTGGAGCCGCCGCCCGCGAGCTTCCCGGCCCGGCTCCTCGCGCCCGACGGGTTCCTGGGGGGCGGCGAGCGCACGACCCTGATCGCGATCCCTGTCGCGTTCGGCGACCTGGAGAAGTTCGGTGTCGCGGTGCTCAACAGCGGTGCGCACGAGCTTGTCTATGACGCGCTCCGCCTCCAGCTCGGCTCCGCGGTCAAGGCCGCGGCGCTGCACCGGGAGATGATCCGGCAGGTGGAGCTGCGCGAGCGGCTGGAGCAGGAGAGGATCCACCAGGAGAGCGTCGTGGCGGCGCGCATCCAGACCACGCTGGTCCCGGAGCGGCTCTCGGTCGAGGGGCTCGAGCTGTCCGCCCTCATGAAGCCGGCCGCCGCGGTCGGCGGCGACTACTACGACGTGCTCGCGACCGCCGAGGGCGGGTGGCTCGGGATCGGCGACGTCGCGGGGCACGGGCTCGCGGCGGGGCTCGTGATGCTGATGATCCAGAGCATGGTCTCGGCGCTGACGCGCAGGGACCCTGGGGCGAGCCCTGCCCGGCTGATCTCGGCCATCAACGCGGCGGTGTACGAGAACGTCCGCGGCCGCCTGATGCGGGACGAGCACGCGACGCTGCTGCTCCTCCGGTACGAGCGGGGCGGGCGGGTGACGTTCGCCGGGGCGCACGACGATATCATCGTGTGCCGCGCGCGCACCCGTCGCTGCGTGTGCATCCCGAGCTCGGGTGTCTGGATCGGCGCGCTGCCCGCGATCGACGCGATGACGCGAGACGCCGAGTTCGTCCTGGAGGACGGCGACGTCCTCGTGCTGTACAGCGATGGAGTGACCGAAGCGCGCGACGCCCACCATGAGCAGTTCGGCCTCGAGCGGCTCTGCGCCGCCATCGAGTCCGCCCAGTCTGCGTCCGTCGTGGCCATCCGCGACCGGGTCTTGAAGGAAGTCGAGGGCTGGTGCCCGAGCCCGGACGACGACATCACGATGGTCGTGGCGAGGTACCGAGCGCCCCGGCAGCCCTGACGGCCCGGCGCGGTGGTGGCGCGCGGCCGCGAGCGCGCCTACATGACCGCACGGCGGACCGAGGGGATTGGATCCCGTGCAAGAACGACGTACGCTGGTCGGGTCGTGTTAGCTTCCGGAGTGAGCCAGACCGCTTCACCGTTCCTGTACATCACGTGGGTGCATCACGTTTCTTCCGAGCCAACGGGCGGTTATCGCGGTGTCACGGCGGGTGTCCAGCGTCTGCGCGATGGTGCTGGACGAGGAGCTCGCGATCGAAGGCGAGGGCGACGAGCTGATGCGCCTCGCGCGCGCGCCGATCGCGAGATGGAGGGTCGATGAGCAGCTTGCGGGTTGAGCCGGTCGTCACGGACAGCTTCGGGATCGCGCCGACCTTGAGGGACGACACCCTCGGCGTCAAGCTCAGCGGGACAGGCGACATGGCGGCGGCGCCGGCGCTCGGCCTCTGCCTCAAGGCGCTCCAGGCGGAGGTGCAGCGCCTCTCCATCCACGTCGTCGAGTTCGACGTCAGGGCCCTTTACTTCCTGAATTCGAGCTGCCTGAAGGCGTTCATCAGCTTCATCTGCGGCCTCGGGGGCCATGGGATGAAGTGCAAGGTGCTGTTCATCGCGGACGCGCGGCTCGGATGGCAAAGGCGGAGCCTGGCGGCGCTCGAGCGCATGTCCCCGGAGCTTGTCTCGATCGAGGACGCCTGACCCGAGAGCCCGAGGACATGAAGCAGAAGCGCCGGACGATCGCCCTCGTGATGGATTATGTGCGGGGCGAGTACCAGTCCGCCGTCCGGATCGGGGTCGAGCGCGCCGCCGAGGCGCACGACGTCAATCTCGTGATCGCCGTCGGCGAGACGCTCGCCGGCCACAGCGCCTCCGAGGTCGCCCAGAACAGCATCTATCACCTCGTCGGCCCGGAGGCGGTCGACGGCATCGTGGTGGCCGCGGCGCCGCTCTGCAACCACGTCGGCGTCGAGGGCGTGCAGAGCTTCTGCCGTGCTT
>JAICEP010000144.1 GCA_025924095.1 Sorangium sp. | reverse complement strand
TCGGCGGCGGGCAGCGCCGGCGGCGCGGGCCGGCGCGCGGCCAGGACATCCGGGTTCAGCAGCGGCTCTCGCTGCGCGACGCCCTGCTCGGCTGCAAGCGGGAGGTCGTCCTTCGCACGCCGGTGGCGTGCGAGGAGTGCTCCGGCTCGGGCGCGAAGCCGGGGACCAAGCGCAAGCCGTGCGGTACGTGCGGCGGCGCCGGTCAGGTCTCGACCTCGCGCGGCTTCGTGATGTTCACCCAGACCTGCCCCGAGTGCTCGGGCGAGGGGTCGGTCATCAAGACGCCGTGCGCCATCTGCAAGGGGTTCGGTGCCGTCGAGAAGACGCGGAAGGTCGTGGTGAACTTCCCGGCCGGCATCGACGGCGGCCAGCGGCTGCGGGTGCCCGGTCAGGGCATGCCGGGCGCCCAGGGCGCGCCGCCCGGCGATCTGTACGTCGACGTCGATCTCGCCGCGGACGAGCGCTTCGAGCGTGACGGCCTCGACCTCATCACGCGGGTGCCCATCCCCTTCGTCGACGCGGCGCTCGGCAGCACGGTCAAGATCGACCTGCCGGACGACACGGCGGTCGACGTCGAGATCCCGGCGGGCGTCCAGCCCGGCGAGGTGATCTCGGTCAAGGGCAAGGGAGCGCCCCGGATCGACGGCCGCGGCCGCGGCACGCTCCAGGTGCTCATCCAGGTCGAGGTGCCGCGGAACCTCTCGCCCGCGGCGCAGGAGCTGCTCCGCAGGTTCCAGGACGAGGTAGCGAAGAACCAGCCGGCGGCGAAGGCGGCGACCGCGTAGCGCAGGTCGCGCGAGGACCGGTCCGCGCCAGGCGGACCGCCGGGGGCGGAGGAGAGCGCCCGGGGAGACGCGATCCGGGCCGCGCGTGTCTTGCCGCAATGCGGCGGCCCGGAGTCCGGCAGGCGCTCGGGCGCGCGGCGCGAGAGCGCAGCGGGCTCAGCGCGTCGTGCCGATCCAGGCGCCCGCGCAGGCGAGGCTGAAGGCGATGGGGGCGACCGCGGTCGCGAACACGACGGCGACGGGCGCTGCGAGGCCGAGCAGCACCAGGGTGCCCAGGATGGCGAGCGCCGCGGAGGCGGCCGGCTCGAGGAGGCTGCTCGTCGACGAGGCCCGGGCGACGAGGTAGCCGGCGAAGGGGAAGGCCGCGATCGCCCCCGCGACAAGCAGCAGGAGCGGCGCTGCCGCGGCGGTCGTGGCGTCGCCCCGATCCACCGCCGCGAAATCGACGCCGAAGCGGTGGCCGAGCGCGATCGCGAGGGCGAGCGTGGTCGTCATGACCCCGACCGTGACGAGCGCGCCGAAGGCGATCCAGGTGAGCGTCACCGGTCGCTCCGTGCGCCTCAGCGCCTCGCGCATCGTTCCGAGCGACGGCGGCGCGATGTGCGGAAGGAAGCGGCGCTCCCTGCGCTGCGAGCTGTGGGGCAACGCGCTCCGGCGGAGCAGGTCGCGCGCGGCGAGGAAGGTCACGGAGCCGATGCCGAGCAGCATCGGCGCTGCGAGGAAGAGCGCGACCGGGCGGCACGCGAAGACGATGTAGTCGTAGGCACCGTTGAGCAGCATCGCGCCGAGCCACGCGGCGTTGAAGCGACGCCCGCCCAGCGGCCGCTTGCGCTCGCGACCCAGCGCGTAGCCCCAGAGCGAGGCGAAGGAGAGGTGCGCCGGCACGGCGAGCAGGGCCCGCACGATGTCGATCGACGAGAGGGGCCGGCCCCACAGGTACACGGCGTTGTGGGCCGACACGAACCCGAGCGCCGCGGCAGCCGCGTAGACGAGCCCATCGAAGGGCTCGTCCACGGCGCGCAGCCGGGCGATCGGCGCGACAGCCGCCACCTTCAGCCCCTGCTCCAGCGGCGCCGCGACAACGAAGAGGTAGACGAGCGTCACGGCATCGAGCGTGCTGGCGTTCTTGTCGAGGCCTTGCCAGCGCTGGAGGAAGCTCTCGATCAGCAGCGCCGGCACGAACGCGAGCGCGCCGAGCAGCGCGGTCCCCACCACGAACCGGCGCCTGCCATAGAGGCGCCGTGACCCGAGGAGGAGCGCGGCGAGCCCTCCGACCGGCGCGGCGACGGTGGCGAGCCAGAGGAGCACGGAGACGGCGTTCATGGCGCGGGGGGCGAGGCGGCGGAGCCGGCTTCGCGGCGGCTAGAAGTGGAGCCCGGCGACAGCGGTCAGGGCGAGCGCCGAGCCCACGCTGGAGCCCTCGGCCGCCAGCAGATCGGCCTTGGCCTGCTGCGGAGTCGTGGCGGCTTCGCCCTTGATCCGGTCGATCTCCGCCGACGAGAGGCCCGGCCTGGTCAGCGCCAGGAGCTCCCAGCTCGCGTTCGCGCCGATCGAGAAGACCGGCGACAGGTAGAGGTCGAGCCCACCGGAGATCCTCCCGTAGAAGCCGCGGATCGCGATGGCGTCGGCCGCGCCGCTCACCGCGCTCTTGAAGCTGCCCAGGCCGGCGTAGCCGAAGCCCAGCTCGACGTGCGGGTCGAGCCGGCCGAGCGGGAGGTGCATGCCGATCTCGCCGCCGGCGCTGAAGAGCTGCCAGTCGCTGAAGAACCCGACCCGCCCGCGCGCGCCCAGCGTGAAGTACAGGAGCCGGACGCCGACACCGGCGCCGAGGACGCCGCCGTTCGCCGAGCTCGAGATGAACCCGGCCGTGAGCTCGTCCTCGTCGATGTTGAACGTCTGGAGGCCGACGTTCTCGTAGCCTCCCTCGACGTTCAACCAGACGATCTCGAGACCTCGTCCTGAGTCCTCCCTCTTTGCCTCGTCGAGGCGCCGCTCCGTGCCGCCGTCGGGCGACACGGGCTCCGGCTCGGGCATCCTCATCGGAGGGGGCGGCGCAAGGCCTCCGGCCTGCATCGACGGATCGTACGGGTTCGGCTGCGCGGGGGCGGCACCGGCGGGCGAGGCGGCGCTGGCACCGCTCGGCGACGTCCCCGGCGCCGGCTGGCCCTGCTGCGCCGCGGCGGTGGACGCCGCGGCGGCTGACGTGAGCACCGTGAGCAGGCAAAGCGCGCGGCGAGCGATCATTCGTCCTCTTCCTGGATATTGCCGTCGAGCCCGCCTGTCCGTCCCATCGACTCCAGCGCCTCGGCATCTTCTGTCGAGGAAACGGGTGGGCCCGGCACCCGGTAGCCGCCGTCGAGCCAGCGGCCGAGGTCCACCAGCTTGCACTGGGCCGAGCAGAACGGAAAGGCCGGGTTCTCGGGCCTGGGCCCCGCCGGCTTGCGGCAAATCGGGCACATCGCGCCTGCCGAAGCTCCCATGCGGCGTACCGTAGCAGCGTCCAGCGCGGGCATGTAGCCCGCCTCGGCGCGGCGGACCGACCTCGCCGGAGCGGCGCTCGCTCAGCGCGCCGGGACAGCGAGGTACCGGGTCGCTCCGTTGCGCCGCACCCGGAGCAGCAGATCCTGGCGCCCGACCGCGCGCAGGCGCGCGGTCAGATCGGCCCCGTCCCGCACCGGCGCGCCGTTCAGGTCGAGCACCACGTCGCCGACCTCGAGGTGGCCGGCCGCCGGGCTTTGCGGCGCGATCGACTCGATGCGCGCTCCTTCGAGCGCGTCGCCCGCCAGCACGCCGAGCGGCGGCTCCTCGGCGTCCCCGTGGGCGCGGTCGTCCGGCACCCGCCGGCTTGGCCACGCATCGTGCCGGGCCGACCGCTCGAGCTTCACCGTGGCGCGCCGGTCCGCGCCGTCGCGCTTGTAGGTGAGCTTCACCTCGTCTCCGGGCTTGGTGCGCCGGAGCGCGCGCGCGAGCTCGCGGGCGTGATCGACGCGGCGCCCCTCGACCGACGTGATCACGTCGCCGGGCTTGAAGCCCAGGCGCGACCCGGGGCTCTCCGGCTCGACCTCGGTGATCAGCGCGCCCATCCGGACGGGCAGCCGGAGCACCCGCGCGAGCTGCGAGGACACCTCCTGGAAGCTGATCCCGATTCGCCCGCGGTCCACGCGGCCGGTCTCCCGCAGCTCGGGGAGGATCTCCAGGACCTCGTCGATCGGCACGGCGAAGCTGATGC
This sequence comes from Sorangium sp., assembly GCA_025924095.1. Lineage (GTDB taxonomy): Bacteria > Myxococcota_A > Polyangia > Polyangiales > Polyangiaceae > Sorangium. Next base: position 8,298 of record JAICEP010000144.1, on the reverse strand, counting down.
CGCGGCCGCCTTCGTGGATCGCCGTCGCGATGCCGATCACCTGTCCCGCCGCGTTGAAGAGCGGCCCGCCGCTGTTGCCGGGGTTGATGGCGGCGTCGGTCTGGAGGAAGCCGTCGAGGCTCCCCGCGCCCATCGGCCTCGACGTCGCGCTGATGATGCCCCGGGTCACCGTCGGTCCGAGCCCGAACGGGTTGCCGATCACGATGACGTCGTCGCCAAGCCGGATCGGCGCGCTCGATCCGAGGGACGCGACGCGCAGCGACCCCGCCCCGCGCAGCTTCAGCAGCGCCACGTCGAGCATCGGATCGCGCCCGACCACCGTCGCCTCGAAGGCGCGCTCGTCCGAGAGCTGCACCTCGATGCCGAACGCGTCGCCGACCACGTGATCGCTCGTCAGCACGAGCCCCTCCGTGGCGATCACGAACCCCGATCCGATCGCCCGCTCCACCCGCGGCACACCGCCGCCGAAGGGGTAGATGGGCGTCGCGCGCCCGCCCGGCAGCGAGGTCGCCCGCAGGGTGGCGACGGTCACCACCACGGGCCGCGCGCGCTCGATCAGCGCAGGCAAGGTCATCGTGGCGCCGGCCGCCGGCGGCGCGGGCGGCGCCTCCTCGCGCGGGAGCGAGCACGGCGCGCTCGCCTCCTCGCGCGGCGCCGCCGGGGGTACGAGCGCGGCCGCCCGGTTGTCGCAGGCAGCGAGCGGCGCCGCGCCGAGCCACCCGACACACGCCCATGCGGCAGCGCGGAGCCGTCCCACGCGCCGCACGTAGAGCTTCGACGGCGGACCGCAAGGAGCGCCAGGACCACGCGCTGAAGGGCGCCCCGCGCGCAGGCGGGCGCCCCGCGCGCAGGCGGGCGCCCCGCGCGCAGGCGGGCGACGCGGCGACCTGGCCTGGACAGGGCGGCGCGGCGCGCTCAGCCGGGAGGCGCGCCTCGCGCGGCCTCCGTGCGCACCACCTGGACGACGACCTCCACAAGGCGGCCGCCGGGCTGAGCGAACGACGCCTTGCCGCGGCCGTCTTCGAAGCGCCACGCCAGATCGGCCGGCGCGCCTGTCTCGCCGTGATCCGCGCCGGCGCGGATCACGGCGCTGACCTCCAGCGTCTGTCTCCCGGCCGTCACGGCGCCGCGGCCCACGGCGAACGTCCCGCGGCCGAGCAGCGCGACCGTCCGCTTCGCCAGGTTGCCGAGGTGCCGCGCGGGCGGCTCTTCCCCCTCTGGACGCCACGACGCGATGTGCCCGGCCTCGTCGATGTCGATCACGAAGCGCGCCTTGCCGGCGCTCCCCAGCGGCAGCGTTGCCCAGATCGGGTCCGCCTGGCACGCAGGGGGAATGGCCCTCGTGAAAGCGCGCCCGAGGTTGCGCACCGCGCTGGCGCCGGCCGCCCCGAAGTCGCCCTGGCCGGCCTCGCCCGCGCCGTCGCTCGTCCGCGGGGTGGCGGAGCGCGCCGTGTCGCCGGCGGTCTCGTTCGCCGCCGGCTCCCGGCGCTCGTCTGCGGGCCGAGGCGCTGCCCTGGGTCGAGGCCCCGTCTTCGGCCGAGGCGCCGCCTGGACGCGCGGCGCGGCCGTCGCGGGCGGCGGCGCGGGCTCGCCGCCCGCTGCGTGGCGCTCCGCGGGCGCTGGAGCCCGCGTGGCGTCTGCGGGAGCGTGCGCCGCCGGGGCGCTCTCCGGTCCGGTGCGAGCGTCGACCGGGGGCGTTGAACCCCCGCTGCCTGGCAGCGCAGCGGTGGTCCCGGTCCAGAGATCGATGGGCTCGCGCTCCGCCGTGGGCACGGCGGAATCGCTCTCTGGCGTCTCCGGCGACGGCCGCGCGGACCCCCACGCGCCCAGGTGGACGAGCGCCGATACGAGGAGCGCCGGCAGCATCGCTCGTTGATCGCGCATCCGCTCGCACTCCGCGCCCGGGCCCGGCCGAAGGGCCGCGGCCCCCAGCACCTCGCTGAAGCTCGTTGCCCGTGGCCCGTGGTTCTGCCAGACAGCATCGCGTCTGCAACGTTCCCGAGCGCGCCTTGAAGCTCCTCGCCCTCTCGACATCGACCCCGCGCGGCAGCGTCGCGCTCCTGGATGCAGCGGACCTGGACGGTTCTGCCGAGGCGGCCGCGCCTCGAGGCGGCGCCCTCTCCGGCGGTGAGCGCGCGGCGGCGTCGGGCGCAGGCGCACGCCTGCTCGCCGCGGCGACGTACGCTGACCTGCACGGGCACGCGGAGCGCATCTTCGGCGCCATCGACGAGGTGCTCGCCGCGGCAGGCATCCCGGCCTCCGCGATCGAGGCGCTCGGCTGCGACGTGGGGCCCGGCTCGTTCACCGGGGTCCGTGTGGCGGTGGCGGCGGCCAAGGGCGTCGCGCTGGCGCTCGATGTCCCGGTCGCTGGCGTCACGTCGCTCGAGGCGATGGCCGCCGCCGCCTTCGCCGGAGGCGCGGCGGCCCCCGGCGACCTGCTGGTCCCGCTGATCGACGCCAAGAAGGGGGAGGTCTTCCTCGCCGCCTTCGACCGGCCCGCAGGGGCGCCGGAGATGTCGCCGCGACACCTGCCGCGCGACGCGGCCTTCGACGCGGTGGCATCGCTCGCCGCGGGGCGCCGGATCGTCGTCGTCGGCGCGGTCGCTGCGGAGATCGAGGCGCTCCGGCCGCTCGCCGCCCGGGGCGAGGCGCTCGATTTTCCCGACGCCGCATTCATCGGGCGCCTTGCGATCGACCGGCTCCGGGCCGCCGCTGCGGGCGGAGAGCGCGGGCGAGCGGCCGCCGAGCACGACCCGGCGCTCCTCGAGCCGCTCTATGTGCGCGCGCCGGACGCGAAGCCAGCCGAGCTGGGATACACTGCGCCCCGATGACCAGCTCGTCTGAAGGGGACGGCGTCGCACCCGACGCGGAGGGCGAGGCCTCGGGCCCCGGCGACGCGGAGCGCGCGCCGCTGCCCGCCGCCGCCGCCGCGCCCGCGCGTCCTCGCTCCAGCCCTTCTGCAGCGCTCGATGCGCCCGACGAGCTCGCCGCCCACGTGGAGCCGGTGGGCTCGGGGCCTGATCTCGAGCGGCTCCGCGCTCGGTTCGGCCGCCCGTTCGAGGCGGGCGACGTCATCTTCCGCGAGGGCGAGCCCGGGACCGAGGCGTATCTCCTGGAGGAGGGGCGGATCCGGCTCATCAAGAAGGTCCGCGGCGCCGAGCGCAGCCTGATGGTCCTCAAGCCCGGCGACCTGTTCGGCGAGTCCGCGCTCCTCGGCGGCGCGGCGCGCTGGTCGACGGCGATCGCGCTGTCCCGCGGCGTCGCGCTCGCGCTCGATCACGGCACGCTGCAGAACCTCGTCGAGCGCAACCCGGCCGTCGCCCTGCGCATCATCAAGCAGCTCGTGGGTCGGCTCCGCGACGCGGAGGACCAGATCGAGATCATGATGCTCAACGACACGCAATCGAAGGTGGTGAACGCGCTGCTCAAGCTCGCGCAGCAGTCGCGCGCCGCGAGCGGCACCTCCTCGAACGGCGCCTCGTTCGCGATCTCGCCGATGGAGCTGTCGACCCGCGTCGGTCTCGACGTGGATACCGTGAAGCGCGCGGTGCAGCAGCTCCGCGAGGGCCAGTACCTGCGCGTCGCCGACGAGCGCCTCGAGATCCCCGACATCGATGCGCTGCGGCGACTGTTCAGCCTACTCGGCGTCAAGGACGAGATCCGTGGCGAACAGTGACGGCCAGGAATGGCCTGCTCCGTCATCCTAAGTCGACCTGACATCTGCTGGAAGCGGAATCGCGATCACGAGGACGCGCCGCGTCTTCAGGGCAGATTCGCGGGTTGACGTGACCAGCGGCCTGGTTTACTCAGGGGTCCCCGCAGGGCAGTCGACCTCCCGCCCTGACGTGTTGCCGCGCTGCGGCATTGCTCAGCAGCGGATTCAAGATCGCACATGACATCGCAGCGACACATGACAGCAGCGACCCGCGCGGGGTGCATCCGCGGCGCGGCTGTTGTCTCGTCGCTCTGCTCGCTGTTGTCGTTTGCGCCGGTTGCGTCGGTTGCGTCGTTCACGCTCGCGGCGTGCGGCGGTGCGCAGCCTGCGGCGCAGGCTGACGAGACGCGGTCGATCGCGGAGTATGATCTCGCGCGCGATGCGTTCCAGCACGGCCGCCTGCGCGAGGCGCTCGCGCACATCGAGCAGGCGCTCGCGCTCGACGAGGACAACGCGGAGGCGGCCTATCTGGGCGCCCTGCTCCTGCTCGGCTTCTGCGCGGGCGACGCTCAGTCGAGCGACTGCCGCTTCGACAGCGCCGAGAAGATGGCGCGGCGGGCCCTCGAGGCGAACCCCGAGATGCGGGACGCGAAGAACGCGCTCGGGGTCATCCTCGTGCACCAGCGGCGCTACGACGAGGCGATCACGGTGCTCAAGCCGCTCACCGAGGACATCCTCTACGCCTCGCCGGAGAAGTCGTGGGGCAACCTGGGCTGGGCGTACCTGCTCAAGGGCAGCAACGACGAGGCGATCGACGCGCTACGCCGCGCCGTGGCGGCGCAGCCGCTCTTCTGCGTTGGGCAGTACCGGCTCGGCCTCGCCTATGAGAAGCGGGGCGAGCTCGATCTGGCGCGCGAAGCGTTCACCAGGGCGGTCGAGACCGACCAGCCGGAGTGCCGGCGGCTGCAGGACGCGTTTGACGCGCGCGCCCGCGTCGCCGAGAAGAGGGGGCTTGTGGACGACGCGCGCGCCGATCTCGAGCGGTGCCGCGAGATCGATGAGAGGACGGCGGTAGGGCAGCGCTGCGCTGCACAGTTACAGACGTTGCAATAGGCCCTCGGCGCCGCTCTCTCCGAGAAGGATGTCGGGGCGCGATGAGGGGTTGAGCAACGGTTCTCGGGGTGAGTAGAGTGACGACCGAATGACGATGGGTGGAATGGGATGGAGTCGATCGGACGCTACCTGAGACGCACGCGTGAGGCCCGAGCCATGAGCGTGGAGGAGGTCGCCCGCGCCACGCGCATCCCCGTGATCTCCATCGAACGGATCGAGGCAGATCACTTCGATGACCTGCCTGGCGAGGTGTTCGTTCGCGGGTTCCTGAAGGCGTATGCCCGCGCCGTCTCGCTCCCGATGGAGGAGGTGCTGGCCCGGTACACGGCGAGCCGCCGGATCGCGCTGGTGACGCCGCTGCCGATCGCGGCGCCCGCGCGCCGCACCCAGAGCAGGCGGTTCGGGGTCGCGATCGCGTTCGTGTTGCTGCTCATCCTGTTCACGCTGGCGCTCAGCATCGTGCTTCGACCCCGCGGCCATGACATGCCGCCGGAGCTGTCGGAGGGCACCCTCTCGCGGGCTCGTAACGCCCTCTCGACCTGAGGGCCAAATTTTCGCCGCGCGCTCGCCGCGGCTCGCGCTGCAACCCGCTGTCCCCGTCCATACACCTGCCATGCCCCGATCCGTTCGCCCGCGGACGGAGCGGCTCCGTACCGAGGCGCTCCTGGTCCGGCGTGTCCCCTTCGGTGAAGCCGATCTCCTGGTCGGGCTCTTCACCGAGCAGGGCGGGCTCCTCTCTGCCACCGCGCGCGGCGCGCGCCGCTCGACGAAGCGCTTCCCGGCGCTCGAGCCGATGCACCTGCTCCGCGTGACCCTGGAGATCCGCCCCGGCGCCGAGCTGGGGCAGCTCACCGAGGCCGCGATCGAGCGCCCGCGCCTGCGGCTCGCGGGGGATCTCGGGCGCCTCGAGGTGGCCGGGCGGGCGCTGCGCTGGGTGCGCGAGATCGCGCCGCCGCACACCGCCGAGCGCGCGGCGTGGCAGGAGCTGAACCAGCTCCTCGACCGCCTCGACGAGGTGTCCCCGGCGCCTCCGCAGGCGCTGCTGGCGGAGACCGGCCTGCGCCTGCTGACCGCCTTCGGCTGGGGTCTCGAGCTCGCGCAGTGCGTCCGGTGCGGGCGCGCTTGCGACGCGACGCAGTCCGCCCAGGTCGACCCGGCGCGCGGCGGCCTCGTGTGCCGGGCGTGCGGCGGCGGCCCTCTCCTGCTGCGGCCGGAGCCGCGGGAGCGCCTGCTCGCCGCGATGCTCGGCGGTACCCCGATCCCGGACGAGGACGTCCCGATCGCGCTCGATCTGGTGGAGGGCGCGCTCACCGCGCACGCGAGCGGCGGCTAGGGCGTCAGGCCACGGCTTTCCAGAAGCGGCTCACCGCGCGCGGCGCGTCCGGAGGCCCCTCGATCTCCACGTACGGCCTGCCGGGCGCGGTGCGCGGGAACGAGAAGCTGCCGGTGTTCGCGTACCCGTCGTCGAGCGCTTCGCGGTGCGTGTGACCGAAGACGACAAGCTTCGCGCCGGTCGTCCTCGCCACGTGGCCGGCGCTCTCGGCCAGCCGCTCCGCGACCGTGCCGGCGTAGCGGTTGTGTCCGTTCGCCCAGCTCACGCCCATCAGCAGCGCGCCCAGCCCGAGCGCTGCGGCGCCGGTCTCCCGCGCGCGCAGCCCGAGCGCCGCGAGCCCGGCGCCCATCGACAGCGTCGCGATCACGCGATCGAAGTACAGCCGCGTGAACGTGCTCGCCGCGCTCTCGAGCGTCGGCGTCGCCGCGAGCCCGAGGAGCTCGTCGGCCATCGCGCGCGGCACCCCGAGCTCGTGCGCGAAGCGCTCGACGACCGCGGCCCCCACCGTCGCTTCGCCTCGCGCGCGGTAGAGCGGCCCGCTCTTCAACATCGCGCCGATCGCCGCGTGGAAGTAGCGGTAGATGACGTGGGGCGCGCGGGGGCCGTACCAGGTGAACGCCGAGACGAACAGGCTGAGCGGCGTCTGGTCGTTCGCCTGCAGGTAGCGGTGCGCTCCGGTCGGCGCGATGAACTCCTCGACGAAGTGAACGCCGAGGCTGCGCTCGCCGACCACGAGCGGGTGAGCAGGGGCGTTATCCGGATCGTACAGGTGCCCGTGCTCGATATGGATCGCCCCCTCGCGAAAGAACCAGGGCGTCGTCCGGATCCGCGACCGGGCCTCGCCGGTCGCCTCGAGCGCCTCCGCCAGCGCCTGCGGAAAGTCGGGCGATCCGACCTCGGCGTCGTGGTTGCCCCCCGCGAGCCAGAGCTCGCCGCCCCGGTCGAGGTGCTCGGCGAGCGCCGCCCGCGCGGTCGGGTGCGCGAAGAGCGCCTCGCGCAGCGCGCGCGGCCGCGGCATCCAGGGCGACTCGGAGGAGAGATCGAACAGATCGCCCGCGATCACGATGCGGGCTCCCGGATGGGCCGCCACGAACCGGGCGAGATCGGCGGTCACGTCGCCCGGCGTCTGGCGCACGAGATGGAGATCGGCGAGCACGACCGTGCGGCGCTGCGTCATGATCCTTCCTATTCACCACGTCCGTCCGGACGCTGCAACTGGCCGCCCGTCGCGCGATCTCGCCAGGACGGAGGACCGCAACCCGACGAGCTCGGCCCTCCACGCCGCCGTCGCGGGCACGGCCCTCCTGGGCTCGACGCCCCCACCGCCGCGTCCCATGCAAGCACGCATGGAAGGTACGGCGCGGACGCGACCTTGGGCCCAGCGGGGGAGCGATGGACTGCTCGCGGAGATCACCCGCGCGCTGAAGGGCCAGGACATCGAGGCCCTCTCCAAGCTCTACGCCGAGGACGCGGTGATCGAGGAGGTGAGCAGCCGACATCCCCCGGCCCACCCCAACGTCACCACCGGGAGGCAGGCGATCCTGGAGCGGCTCAAGAACGAGCTCTTCCGCGATCCGGTCTCGGGCTGGGAGCGCCAGCTCGACGCGACGGAGATCCTGGACGGCATCGAGACCGACGAGGGGCTGGCGTTCATGGAGGTGCGGGTCTACGCCGCGGGCGATCGGGTCTTCGCGCAGCACCTCGCCCGCAAGGAGAACGGGCTCATCGGCCACGATCGCGTCGTCGTTGTCTGGGACGCGGAGTGAGCCGCTGCCGGCGACGTCGCCGCCGCGCGCCGACGACGTTGGCGTTGCTCGCTCGGAGGCGATGTAGAGTGCCGCCGTGACCACCGCCGTCCTCCTCAGCTGCCACGGCACCGTCGAGCGGCTCGACGATCTGCCCGCATTCCTCTCCAACATCCGCCGCGGCCGGCCGGCCCCGCCAGAGCTGATCGAGGAGGTGCGGCGCCGCTTCCAGACGATCGGCGGCTCGCCGCTGCTGCGCATCACGCAGGCCCAGGCGGACGCGCTCGCCGCGCGGCTCGGTCTCCCGGTCGCGATCGCGGGGCGTCTCTGGCACCCGTATCCCGAGGAGGTGCTCGGATCGCTCCACGAAAGCGGCGTGCGGCGCGTCATCTCGCTGCCGCTCGCGCCGCAGTCCGTCGACGTCTACCACGCCGTGGTCCGCGACGCGGCCG
>JAICEP010000143.1 GCA_025924095.1 Sorangium sp. | reverse complement strand
CTCCCCGGAGCTGGCAATGCAACCGGCGCCGAACGAGAGACCCACGACCAAAGCAACGACGCTGACCCTCGTGGACATTTTCATGCCCTACACTGAAGCAACCACCATGCCCGAGCGGGCACATCTCCAGCGGCCAGCGCTCTGCCGCACACCGAGCTGAGCAACAGCGGAGTGACTCCCCTGAGCTCAGGAGGATATCGAACAGGCCAACCTGTGGCTCGGTTCGACACATCTCTCACGGCCTGCCACAGGCCTTCAGACCTCCACCGCCTGAAGACGACCCCGAGCCGAGCGGCCAGTTGGAGTTCCCCACCGCCGGAGTCGGTGGCCACCGGCTCGCCTTTCCCGCGGACACAACGCCGGCGCCTCAGCCGCCCGGATCGCTCGGCTCATGGTCGGACCCCGAGCGGCACCGCATCACCATGTGGATCTCGTTGCCCTTCTCGTTGTGCCGCACCTCGTCCATGAAGGTGCGGATCAGCATCAGGCCGCGGCCGCTCGGCTTGTCCAGGTTGGCGAGGTCGGTCGGGTCGGGCAGGTCGCGCGGGTCGAAGCCGGGGCCCTCGTCGCGCACCACGTAGGTCGCCTCGGTCCGCGTCTCCCGCGCCATGACGTGGACGCGCCGGTCCCGGTAGGGGCTCTCGGTCCGGCGCTGCTCGACGAGCACCGAGAAGGCGCTCGGATCCTCGTCGAGCAGCGTCGAGCTGACCTCGAGGTTGCCGTGCACGATCGCGTTCACGAGCGCCTCGCGCAGCGCCACCGCGACCTGGATCCGGCCCGTCTCGTCGCACAGCCGCATCCGGCCGAGGCTCTGCTCGATGTGGCCCACCAGCGCGGGCACCTTCGCCACGTCGTTGTCGAGCTCGAAATGGGACTCGGTCGCCGTCAGGCACGAGAGCAGCTGCTGCTCGCGCCGATCGAGCCGCGCCACCGCGAGGACGTTCTCGACCGTGTTCACGAGCTCCGCCGCGAGGTTCCGCTTCGCGACGTAGCTCGCGGCGCCGCGCCGGAGCGCCTGCACCGCGATCTCCTCGCTGCCGTGCGCCGTCATCAGGATCACCGGCAGGTACGGGTGCTCGCGGCGGATCGCCTCGACGAGCTCCAGGCCGTCCATCTCCGGCATCTGGAGATCGGTCAGCACGATCTCGGGCATCACCTTCGCGATCGCCTGGAGCGCCTCGACGCCGTTCTCGGCGTACATGGGCTCCATGCCGGCGCGCTTCTTCAGCCGGCTCCCGGAGAGGCGCCGATCCATCGGGGAGTCGTCCACCACGAGCACCCTCACCATCGCGTCACCTCGCCCTCGGAGCGCCGCTCATGCTGCACCGTCCGCCGGCGGCGCGGCGTCCGCCGGCGAGGCCTCGCGCACGAACGCGGCGAGCTCGGGGATCAGGCGATCGACCTGCGCCCGCAGCGCGAACTGCGCCTCGGCCAGGCTTCCGAGCTCGTTCGCGCGCGCCATCTTCTCCAGCGCGAAGGCGGCCTCGAACGCGCCCCGCGCGCCGAAGCTGTCGACCCCGCCCTTCAGGCTGTGCGCCGCCCGCTGGAGCCTGCGGGCGTCGCCGGCGGTCACCGCCTCGTCGATGTCGGCCATCCACCGCGGGCACTCCTCCAGGAAGACCTCGGCGAGCTCGCGCAGCAGGTCGGCGTCGCCGCCCGTCCGCTCCAGCGCCCGGGTGCGGTCGAACATCGGCCGGCTCGCGATCGAGGAGGGCGTGCCCTGCGGCCGCTCGTCCGAGCGGGTGCTCGGCGGCCCGCTGTCGACCGACGACGAGGGCACCGGCGAGTACGAGCTCGGCGCGCCGAGCGACAGGCGCGCCGGGTCCTCGACCTCCAGGGAAGAGGGCCCGGCGGCGAGCCGGTCGATCATGTCGTAGAGCTCCTCGACCTGCACCGGCTTCGACACGTAGCCGTCGAAGCCCGCCCGGAGGCAGCGCTCGCGGTCGCCCTTCATCGCGTACGCGGTCACGACGATGAGCGGCATGTGCCCGCCCTCGCGCCGCTCGCGCGCGCGGACGACCCGCGCGGCCTGGAGGCCGTCCATCTCGGGCATCTCCACGTCGAGCAGGGCCACGTCGTACTGGCCGGTCGCGATCTTCTCGACGGCGAGCCGGCCGTTCTCGACGATGTGCACGTGGTGGCCCTGCCGCTCCAGCCAGCGGCGCATCAGCTTCTGGTTGATCGCGTTGTCCTCGGCCACGAGGACGCGCAGGCCGCGGGCGCGCGGCCCGGGCGCGGCGCGGCGCAGGTCGGCCGACCGGAGCGCGCTCCGCGTCGGGACGCCGAGGGCGTGGAACACGGCCTCCTGGAGGAGGGACGTCTTCACGGGCTTCGTGACCATGGCGAAGACGCCGAGATCGCGGCAGCGCGCGGCGTCCGCCTGCGCCGACGTGGAGCTGAGCATCATGAGGGTGCGCCCCTTCAAGATCTCGCGCCGCCGGCAGTGCTCGACCACGGCGAAGCCGTCGACCTTCGGCATGCGGGCGTCGACGATGGCGAGGCCGAACGAGGAGCTCGGCCCGACCGCGTTGCCCCCCGGCTTGCCCCAGGGCAGCGCCCACACGCCCGAGTCCTCCGAGAGCGCCGCGATCGCCGCCGCCCCCGAGTCGACCGGGACCGGCTTCATCCCCCAGCCCTCGATGGTCTCGGCGAGGATGCGCCGCGCGGTCGCGTTGTCGTCGGCGATGAGGACCCGCGTGCCGAGCAGATCCCGCGGCATCTGCAGGCGGCGCGACCGGGCGGCGCCGTCGAGCGCGCGGACCTGGAGCGTGAAGTGGAACACGCTGCCCTTGCCGACCTCGCTCTCGATCCAGATCTTGCCGCCCATCATCTCGACGAGGCGGGCGCAGATCGTGAGGCCGAGCCCCGTGCCGCCGTACTTGCGGGTGGTCGAGCCGTCCGCCTGCGCGAACGCGTCGAAGACGAGCCGCTGCTTGTCGGGGGCGATGCCGATGCCCGTGTCGATCACGCGCACGTGGAGCACCAGGGCGTCGCCGAGCGCCTCGCCCGCGTAGAGGCTGGGCGCGCTCTGGCGGTCCGCGCCGGCGTCCTCCTCGGCGGTGACGGGCGCGCGCGAGTCGACCTCGGCGCGGACGACGATCTCGCCGGCGTCGGTGAACTTCACCGCGTTGCTCACGAGGTTCACGAGGACCTGGCGCAGGCGCAGCGGGTCGCCGACGAGCGCCTCGGGGACGTCGGAGCCGACGTCGTAGGCGAGCTCGAGCCGCTTCTCGTGCGCGCGGAGCGCGAGCGTCTTCACGGCGTCGCCGATGATCTCGCTCGGGTCGAAGACGACGGGCTCGATCTCGAGCTTGCCGGCCTCGATCTTCGAGAAATCGAGGACGTCGTTGATGATGGCGAGGAGCGCGTCGGCCGAGATCTTGACCATCTCGAGGTACTCGCGCTGCTCCTGGCTGAGCTCGGTCTGGAGCGCGAGCGACGTCATGCCGATGATGCCGTTCATCGGGGTGCGGATCTCGTGGCTCACGCTGGCGAGGAACTCGCTCTTGGCGCGGCTCGCCGCCTCGGCGGCCTCCTTGGCCTGCTGGAGCTCGGCCTCGACCGCCTGGCGCTGCATGAGCAGGGCGCGCAGGCTCGCCGAGTGCTCGCGCTCGTTCTCGAGCGAGGCCTCGCCCATGGCGTCCGCGCGGCGCTTCGCGATGCTCGCCATCACCGCCATCGCGGGCGTGGTGACGGCGAAGACGATGACGCGGAGCAGGTTGTCGTCGTGGTACGAGAGCGGCGCGCCGGGCTCGGAGAAGTAGAGCGCGAAGTAGACGCACGAGACGAGCGCGGAGACGATGCCGCTCCACATGCCGCCGCTGAACGCCGCGAAGACGATGACCATCGAGAGGATCGCCGGCGGGTTCGGGACGCTCCAGTCGAGCGCGGCCTCGAGCGTGGCGACCGCGACGATGACGAGCAGCGCGAGCAGGGGCCCGAGCAGCGGCAGCCAGACCTTCTCCCAGGAGGGCCGGCCGAGGCGCCGCTGCAGCACGGCGGGGGCCGGCAGGAAGGTGCCGCGGCCGTCGAGATCGCCGCCGAACGACAGGCGAGCGTCGCCGCCGAGCGACGGGCGCGCGTCGCCCCCCTGCGAGGGCCGGGCCTCGCCGCCCTGCGAGGGGCGGGGCTCCGCGTGGGGGGTCCCCGGCGCGGCGGCTGGCGAGGGAACCTCGGCCTTGGGCATGGCCTCCTGGAGATAGCGGGGTCGCGATCGGGCGTCCATGGGCGCGAGGGTGGGGTCAAGCGGACGGGTGCGCCGGGGCGGCGGGGGGTAGGCGGGGGGGTGCCGCGCGACCCCGAGCGCCGCGACGCCGCCGAGCGGCGCGGGTCGCGCCGTCGAGGGGGGGCGCGGCCGCTCCGGCGGACCGCTCCGCAGGGGCGCGGCCGGGTCGCGCGCTGGGAGGCTCACCCCGCCCTCACCCCTTCACGCCGCCCGTCGTCAGCCCCGCCACGAGGTGCCGCTGCACCAGGTAGAACGCCCCCATGACCGGCAGCGACACGAGCAGCGCCCCCGCCGCGAACCGTTCCCACTGCGCGTCGTGCTCGCCGATGTACCGCTGCAGCACCACCGGCAGCGTGAACATCTCCTCCTTGGAGAGCAGCGTCGCCGCGAGGATGAACTCGTTGTACGCCGTCATGATCGCGAACAGCGTCGTCACCGCGATGGCCGGCCGCGCCGCCGGGAGCACCACGCGGAGGAAGGCCTGGAAGCGCGTCGCCCCGTCGACCATCGCCGCCTCCTCCAGGTCGACAGGGATCGCCTCGAACGCCGCCCGGAGCTGGAAGATCGAGAACGGCACCGCCGTCGACGCGTAGCAGAGCACGAGCCCCGTCCGCGAGTTGAGCAGGCCCAGCGCGTCGAGCAGGAGGTACAGCGGGATCGCGCTCGCCACCGTCGGGAACATCTGCGTCGCGAGCAGCGCCCGCAGGCCGCGGTCCTTGCCGGCGAACCGGAAGCGCGCGAGCGCATACGCCGCCGGGACCGCGATGGTGACGCCGACTGCCGCGGTCGCGAGCGCCACGACGACCGAGTTGGCGAGCTGGCGGGGAAACAGCCAGATCGGCTCGCCGCCCACCTTCTGCGACGTCGTGACCACCGCCTCGAGGTGCTCGAGCGTCGGCTGGTTCGGGATCGGCAGCACCTCCGGCACCGGCGGGCGCACCCCCGAGAAGGCGATCGAGGCGACCCAGAGCACCGGGTACAGCGCGAACGCGACCGCCGCGAGCAGCGCGACGTGCACCGCGAGCGACTCGACCGGAGAAGGCTTGCGCGTCATACGGCCTCCGTCGCCGCCGCCGGGGCAGGCAGAGGCCCGCCCGCCGCCCCGCCGCCCCGCGGGAGGATCGACCCGGGCGTCCGCCGCCGCCAGCCCGTGGCCCGCGTGGCGAGGGTGAGCAGCAGGAAGATGAGCACCGAGTACGCCGCGGCATAGCCGTACTGGGCCTCGCGGGTGAACGCCCACCGGTACGCCTCGGAGACGAGGATGTCCGTGGTGCCGTCCGGATCACCGCCGGACACGAGGAACACCACGTTGAACATGTTGAACGTCCAGATCGCGCCCAGCGTGACCGCCGGCGCGAGCACCGGCCGGATCAGCGGGAGCGTTATTTTCCAGAGACGCTGCCAGCGCGAGGCGCCGTCGACCTCGGCGGCCTCGAGCACCTCCTCGGGCACGGCGGTGAGCGCGCCGAGGGTGACCACCATCATGAACGGGAAGCCGAGCCAGACGTTGGTGGTCACGTTGGCCGTGAACGCGGTCGTGAAGCTCGAGAACCAGGCGATCGGCGCGATGCTGGTCCCGAACGCGGCGTTCACCGCCTCGATGAGGCCGGTCACGGCCCCGAACTGGCGGTGGAACATGCCCTTCCAGGACAGCGCGGTCACGTAGCTCGGCACGGCCCAGGGCACGATGAGGAGCACCCGGTAGAGCGCGCGGAGGCGCAGCGTCGGGCGGTGCAGGAGCAGCGCCAGCGAGACGCCGAGGAGGACGTGAAAGAAGAGGTTCACCGCCGTCCAGAGCACGGTCACCGCGAGCACGAGGTAGAACGAGCCGCTCGAGAAGAGCGGCCCGCCGCGCGCCGTGAGGATGCTGATGAAGTTGGCGAGGCCGACGTACCGGAGGCCCTCGCCGCTGCCGGCGAAGAGCGACGTCGCCGCGCCGATGACGAGCGGCACGAGCACGAGCACGCCGATCGCGACGACGGCGTGCGCGACGTACCTGTAGGCCGGGAGCGATTGCCGGAGCGTGGGGCCGCGGACGGCGCCCTTCGCGGCGGAGACCCACCGGAGCACGAGGACGAGCGCGAGCGCGCCGAGCGCGACGAGGAGCGGCGCCGGCGAGGCGGGCGGGGGCAGCGGCCGGCGCACGTCGTCGAACCGGCGCTTCGCCTCGGAGAGCGCGACGTCGGGGGGCGCGTCGCCCCGCAGCACCTTGCGGATCGCGCGCGCGGACGGCTCCCAGGTCGAGCGCATCGCGGGCGAGGTCGGCATCGGGATGGCGACCTTGGCCTGCTCGGTGAAGGCCGCGATGAAGGCGTCGTCGGCCGGGACCGCCACGTCGTTCCGCACCGGCGGCGTGCGCGCGACCTCGAGCCGCGTGGCCGCGGCCGCCGCCCCGGCGAGGTGGCGCGCGAGCGCCCGCGCCTCGGCGCGCTGCGCGCCCTGGGGCGAGAGCATCACCGCCTCGACGGTCATGAACGGCCGCATCGGCCGGCCGGTCTCGCGCACCTTCGGGAGCGGGACGACGCGCGAGCTCCGCTTCGCCTCGTCCGTGAGGCCGCCCACGAACCACGGCCCGCTGATCACGAACGCCGCGCGGCCCGCGTTGAACAGGTCGGTCACGAGCGCGCCGTCGGCGTCCTCCGGGACGACCCGCCGCGCGATCAGCGAGCGGACGAGCTCGAGCGAGCGCTCCGGCCCCGGGCCGAAGAGGCCGAACTTGTCGTTTTCGTCCAGCATCGCGCCGCCGAACGCGGCGAGGATCGGCATGTGCGCGTAGGCGTTCGACGCCTCGTACACGAGCGGGTACACGCCCTGCGGCAGGGCGCCGGCGAGCGCCGCGATGTCCTCGAGGAAGGCCGGGGCCTCCTGGGCGAGCGCGGTGTTCATGTAGAGCGCCATGCACTTCTGGCTGATCGGCAGGCCGAGGATCTCGCCCCCCTGCCGGACCGCCGCGAGCGCCGGCCCCTGGAACACCGCCTCGCCGTCCGCCTCGAGCGCGTCGCCCACGGGCGCGACGAGCTTGCGCGCGCCGTAGTCGCCGAGCCGCTCGTGGGCGTCGATGAACAGGTCGGGCCCCTGGCCCCTCGGGATCGCCGCCTGGAGCTTCGAGGCGTAGGCGTCGAACGGGACGGCGAGGAGCTCGACCTCCTCGCCCTGGAAGGCCGCGACGATGGCGCCGAGGGCCCTGGCCTCGTCGTCGCGGTAGGCGTGCCAGAGCCGGATCGGCGCCGCGACCGCGAGCGCGGGCACGAGGAGGACCAGGGCCAGCGCGGCGAGCGCGGGGCGACGGCGGCGGCGGCGGCGGCTCGGCATGGGTCGACTCACGCCTCCCGGAGGGTCAGCCCGGAGTCCGCGTCGAACAGGTGCACCTGGCGGAGCGCGATCGTCACGGTGTCCCCCTTCGCCACGCGCGTCGCCGGGTCGAGGCGCGCCACGAACGGCGCCCCCGCGACGGTGCCGTGGGCGTACGACTCGGCCCCGAGCGCCTCGACGATCGTCACCTGGAACGGGGCGCCGCCCTCGCCCGAGGCGAGATCCACCTCGTGCGGGCGCACGCCGACCGTCACCCGCCGCCCGGACGAGAGCGCGCCCGGGAACTCGGCCGGGTCGACCTCGACAGCGAGGTCGCCCTGGGCCGCGACCCACCGGCCCTCGCGGCTCTCCATGCGCGCCTCGACGAAATTCATGGCCGGGCTGCCGAGGAAGCTCGCCACGAACTGGGTGCGCGGCCGGGCGAACACCTCGAGCGGCGGGCCCGACTGCTCGACGACGCCCTTGTTGAGCACGAAGATCTCGTCGGCGAGCGTCATGGCCTCGACCTGGTCGTGGGTGACGTAGACGCTCGTCGCGCCGAGCCGGTCGTGCAGCTTGCGGATGTCGACCCGCACCTGGGCGCGCAGGGCGGCGTCGAGGTTCGAGAGCGGCTCGTCGAACAGGAAGAGCTGCGCCCGCCGCACGATGGCCCGGCCCATGGCGACGCGCTGGCGCTGGCCGCCGGACAGCGCCCGGGGGTGCCGGTCGAGGAGCGGGCCGAGGCCGAGCATCTCGGACGCCTCCTTCACGCGCGCCTCGATCTCGGCGGGCGGCGTCTTCCGGAGCTTCAGGCCGAACGCGAGGTTCTCGCGCACCGTGAGGTGCGGGTAGAGGGCGTACGACTGGAACACCATGGCGATGTCGCGATCGCGCGGCTCCAGCCGCGTGACGTCGCGCCCGCCGAGCGCGATCGAGCCGTCGTCGGCCTCCTCGAGCCCGGCGAGCAGCCTGAGCAACGTCGACTTGCCGCAGCCGCTCGGGCCGACGAGGACGGCGAACGAGCCGTCGGGCACGTCCACGGAGACGCCGCGCAGCACGTGGGTCTGGCCGAATCGCTTGTTGAGTCCGCGCACTTTGACAGAGGCCATATTCTAAAGACTCTCGGAGGGGGAGGAGGGCTTCTGGGGGTCAAAGACCCTGGATGACCTGGTCTTCCGGGATGAGCACCGCGCCGCTCACCGGCGGCAGCTCGACGGTGACGGCGCCGTTCGCGCCCACGCTATATGTCGTTTTCTCGGGCGAGAGCACGTCGACGAGCACGGTCCCCGGCCGGAGCTCGGTCGTCATCGCCTCCCCCTCGAAGCGCGTGGAGCTCGGCTTCCCGGGGTGCGTGTTCAGCACGACGAGCGCGTAATCGCCGTCGGCCTCGCCCCGCTCGAAGGCGAAGATCCCCGCGTCCTCGTCCCCATCGCCCGTCCGCTCCGTCGACCAGCGCACCGTCTGCTCGCCGACCGTGAGCGCCCGGTAGCCCCTGCGCAGCGCCGTGAGCCGCTTGATCCACCGGAAGAGCGGGTGCTGGGTGTCGTAGCCGCTCGTCCAGAGATCCTCGCGGTTGGCCGGGTCGTTGCCGCCGCTGAAGCCCTGCTCGGTGCCGTAATAAAGGCACGGGATGCCGTCCTCGGTGAAGAGGAACAGGAGCGCGTTCCTCAGGGCCGCCTCGGGGTCGGCCTGGAAGGGCGAGACGCCCGGGCCGTCGTAGAGGAAGCGCGGGACATCGTGGTTGTCGATGAAGTTCACGAGCGTCTTCAGCGGCGGCAGGCCCGTGCCGTTCGCGTTCGGCTTCGCGCCGTAGTTGGCCTCCCGCGCCGCCCAGAGCTGCTCGATCCGCCGCGTGGCCTGCGCGTCCCGGAAGACGTCGCGGAAGGCCTGGTAGTACTGGGAGAAATAGAAGACGCCGTCGACCATATCCCCCGTGATCGGCGCGGCGCCCGGACAGCCCCCCTCCGCCTCGCTGCCGTTCTCGCGATCGAGATCGCCGCCGAGCGCCTCGTCGTGCGGGTGGGCCGGGACGTCGTGCCTCGTGAAGCTGCCGATGAGATCGTCCCTGCCGTCGAAGGCCTCGCCGAACATGAAGAAGTGGGTCTTGCCCTTCTCCTTCAGCCGCAGCCGGACGTTCTGCGTGAAATAGCGCCAGAACTCGTGCTCGACGTGCTTCAGCGTGTCGATGCGGAACCCGTCGACGTCGGTGAGCTCGACCCATCGAACGAACACGTCCACCATCGTCCGCTTCACGTCGCAGCGGGCGGTGTCGATGTCCTTGAGCCCGCCCGGGAAGTCGCCGTGCACGAGCTGGTCGACGTCGTCGAAATCGAGGATGCGGCCCTTGCGGTTGTAGACCTCGGGGTCCTGGAAGAGCTCGGGCTGCGGCGGGAGGTGGTTTGTCGCGGGCTCGCGGCGAAAGACGATCGGCGCCGGGCCCGACGCGCCGAGCGACGTCCGCGCCTGGACGCCGCGGGGGTCGAAATCGGGGTCGTACTCGCTCACGCGCGCGATCTGCGACTGCCCGCCCTTGCCGCTGCCGTAGACGGCGTCGTCGGGGACGCCGTTCTGGTTGATGTCGTAAAAGAACAGCTGGCCGACGTGGTTCGCCACGATATCGAGGATCACCTTCATCCCGCGGCCGTGGGCCGACGCGACGAGCCGGCGCAGCGACGCGAGGTCGCCGAAATGGGGGTTCAGCGCGGTGAAGTCCTGCGTCCAGTAGCCGTGGTATCCGTCGAAGCCGGCGTCGGTCTCGACGTTCTTGACGATCGGCGAGATCCAGAGCGCGGTGACGCCGAGCTCCTCGAGGTAGGGCAGCCGGTCCTCAAGCCCCTTCCAGTCGCCGCCGTGCCACCTGCCGAGCGCCGACGAGACCCGGGTGTTGTTGCCCGCGTCGCCGTCGGCGAAGCGGTCTATCAGCACCTGATAGATGATCTCCTCCCGCCAGTCGCTCACGTGCACCGCGAGCGAGACCTGCTGCGCGAGCCCCTCGTCAAACTGCATGCACCCCGCCGCGGGGAGCGCGAGGAGCGCGGCCCCGGCCGCCGCGCGCGCGGTTCGCGCGATTCGCGCGACTCGCCAGAGAATTCCGTGTTTCAGCGCTCCCTGGCCGGACTCCTGAAGGGCGGAGCTGAGGTGTGTCGATCGCTGCGGGTCCATCGTAACCAACCTTAGCTCGGGGTGTTGAACCACCACCCCGAGATGGCCGCGGCCTCGCCGGGCAGCTCGGGCCGGGCGGCCGCCGTCGGCAGAAGGGCCACCGCTGCGGCTGAGGGCGGCGGAGGATTCTGGGCCTCTACGGCAGGAGCTTCAGGCGTATCAGGCAAAGCCGTAGTATCGGCAGGATTCTTCTGAGCCGCAGAGCGCCATGCGCACGGCAGCAGCGACATGGCCACCCGCGCGGCCACCACGCGATGCTCCCCCGCCCTCAACGCGCCTCGCACGGCGCGAACGCTACACCAGCAGCAGTGGCCGGGTCCACGATTTATGGACCTGGCAAGTGGGTTTTGCGACGCAACACAACGGACGCATACGCCCTCGCCGCGCGGCGATGAATGAGCCGAGGCGCGCGGCCACGGCCGAATCACGCGTCGCGCGCGCGCCGACAGCCGACAGAGGCCGCCGGCAGCGCCCGATCGCGTGTGCTCTGGCCACCCTGTCTGCGTGACACTCTCGTGAAGTCCAGGGCGCCGTTGCGAACCCTGTTGTTTCACCACGGACACGAGCGACGCGAAATATCGTTTCGTTGACGGTCCCCGCGCAGCATGGCACCGTCATAATCGTGACCTTCTCGGCGCCTCCCGACCTCGATCTGGCGAAGGCCAGCGCCGGAGAGCACGGGCGCCGGTTCCAGGCGGGCGGGACAGTAGGCGACGGCGCGATCTATATCGAGCGCTCCGCGGACACGGAGCTCTTCGAGGCGCTGCTGGGCGGAGAGCTCTGCTATGTGCTGTCGACCCGGCAGATCGGGAAATCCAGCCTGCGACTCCGGGTCTCGATGCGGCTCCGCGCCGAGCAGACGGAGTGCGCGAGCGTCGATCTCGGGGCGCTCGGCACCGACACCACCACGCCGGTGGGCTGGTACCTCGGGATCGCCTCGGAGATCGCCGAGCAGCTCGGGCTGGAGCCGCCGGACGAGTTCTGGGATGCGCACTGGCACCTCGGGCCGGTGCACTGCTGGCTACGCTGGCTCGAGGACGTCGTGCTCGTGGAGATCTCCTCGGCGATCGTCCTGTTCATCGACGAGGTCGACGCCACGCTGTCTCTTCCGTTCTCGCGCGACGACTTCTTCGCGGTCATCCGGGCCTGCGTGAACCGGCGCGCCGAGCGCCCGGCCAACGCCCGGCTGACCTTCTGCCTGCTCGGGGTGGCGGCGCCGTCGGAGCTCGTCCTGGATCCGGCGCGCACGCCGTTCAACATCGGCCGCTCGATCCGGCTCGACGACTTCACCCGCGCCGAGGTGCGGGCGTTCCGCGCGGGCCTGGAGGGGCTCGTGCCCGACCCCGACGCGCTGCTCGACGCGATCTTCGCGTGGACCTCGGGGCACCCCTACATGACCCAGCGGCTCTGCGCGGATCTCGTCGGAGAGCGGCGCGGCCTCGGCGTCGACGAGGCCGTGGAGCGGCGCTTCCTGGACCCGGGGCGGACCGAGGACCCGACCCTGCGCCACGCGGAGCGGTGCCTGGAGGCGCACGGGCCCCACCACGCGCACGCGCCGAAGCTCCTCCGCCTGTACAAGCAGCTGCTCGACGGCCACCCGGTGCCCGTGGACAGCGGCGATCCGGTCCAGGTGCTGCTGCGGCTGTCGG
>JAICEP010000142.1 GCA_025924095.1 Sorangium sp. | reverse complement strand
GCAGGATCTTCGAGCTCGCGAGCACGCCGAGCGCAAACGCCGCCCCGCCGATCGCGAGCGGAACGATGTACGGGACGTCCTTGACCTTGCCCTGGATGTCCTTGGCGAACTTGAGCAGCATGTCGAGGCTCACCCCGCCCTCGCCGCCCTGCGCCTGCTGCGAGCTCGACTCCTGCGAGCCGCCCTCCTGCGCGCCGCCCTCGTAGATTCCGTTCTTGTACCCGGTCGAAGTGTACTGGTCATTACCGATGGTGGTCATAGCGCTCTACCTCGTCCTGAAATGATCAGCCTCTGAGATGGCGATAGCCCGGCTCTATGCGAAGCACATACCAATCTGGACGACGGCGCAACGGACGCCGCAGCGACGATGAGCCGAGCCACTTGCCGCGGCCGCCGGGGCGAGTCGCGTGCGCGGGCGCCCGCCAGCGATGGGGCAACCTGGTGAGGCGTGGCAAATGATCCCGCGCCGAGCGCTCCTGCGCGATCGGTGCGCTCCAGGTGGGCGCCGGACGTCCTCAGGGGCTCACCACCACGCGCGCTCCCGGGCGAGCGACACGATCGCGGACGAGAGCTTGTGCGGGTCGTGGCGGATCAGCTTGCCGCCGAACAGCAGGTCGGCGGGGACGAGGAGGTCGGAGGCGAGCCGCCTGTCCGGCGAGGTCACGACCGGCTCGGAGCCGGCGGAGGCGTACTCCGGGAAGCTGGCCGAGGGCCACACGTCGTTGAACAGCACCGCATCGAGCCGGGCCTCCCCGAGGTACATCGCGATGGTCCCCACGAAGTCCTCGACCGTGTAACCGGGCGTCTCGTTGGGCTTCGTCATGAGATTGCACACGAACAGCGCGCGGGCGCGGCTCGCCGCGATGGCCTCGCGCACCCCCTTGACGAGGAGGTTCGGGACGAGGCTCGTGTAGAGGTCGCCCGGCCCGAGGATGATGAGATCCGCGTCCGCGATCGCCTCGAGCGCCGCTGGATAGGCCCTGGCCTCGGGATCCAGATAGACCGAGAGCACGGGCGCATCGAGCATGTCCGAGAGGTTGTCAATCGACGCCTCCCCGCGGATAGTCCGGTCGTTCTCGAGGTGCATCACGAGATCGACCTGATCCATCGTGACGGGGAGGACGCGGTTCTTGACGGAGAAGATCTCGTGCAGGCGCTCGACCGTGAGGGGGAGCGCGCCGGTGATCTCCTGCACCGCGGTGAATATCAGATTGCGCAGGGTGTGCCCGCCGAGGCTCCCCGACCTGAAGCGATGGCCGAGCAGCTCCTTCAGCGCCGCCGGGTGCTCGGACAGGGCGACGAGGCAACGTGTGAAGTCGCCTGGGGGCAGGAGGCCGTACTCGTCCCGGAGCCTGCCGGAGCTCCCGCCCGAGTCCATCATGGTCACGATCGCGGTGATGCGAGCGCTCAGGTCGCGCAGGCCCGTGAGGAGCGTGTAATGGCCCGTTCCTCCTCCCACCGTCACGATCCTCGGCGTCGCCATGGGGGAGCAGGGTACCATGCGGAGGAGCGAGCCCGACACCGGCCGTCACGCCGCCGAGATCTCGGCGCGCGGCCGCGGCATGCACTTCGCGAGGCGGCTCGACGCGACGGCGTGGTATGCGGGCGCGATCTCGGCGCTGTAGCAGCGCCTCCCCGCGGCGAAGGCCGCCACCGCGACCGAGCAGAGCCCGCCGAACGGCTCCCAGACGACATCGCCCGGATCCGCAGAGGCCCGGATGATGCGATCGAGCAGCTTGAGGGGCTTCTGGTTGCCGTGGACGGAGCGGGTCTCCTCCTTGAAGCGCTCGGCGCCGCGGACCGCGGGCTCGCGCCAGACGTTGGTCACCCCGACCTCGCAATGGAACTTCGCTCGCAGGCTGGCCCATTCATGGCCCGTCAGCGGCCGCTTGCCGTCGACCGAGAAGTAGGGCCGCCCCTCGGGGCGGCCGTGCGCGTTCGCGAACGCGACGAGCCGCTCGAACGCCGCGGCCGGAGGATAATACCAGAGGTGGCAGCGCGTGAAATACTTCCTCGTGGCGGCGTTCTTCACGCCGCAGGCCTCGTTCGTGTGGCGCAGCGGGAGGCCCGAGCGCTCCCATTCGTGCCGTAGCCAGTCCTTGAGGGGCAGCCCCGCGCCGCCGCTCTCCAGGAGGACCTTGCGCACGTACTGCACGCACACCTCGCTCACGACCGGGAACTTGCGCAGCGTCCGGGTGTTCGCGTTGCCCGCGATGTGGGCGATCCCCTTGTCCCACACATGGCAGCTCCGGTACTCCCAGCCGTGCTGATCGAGCAGCGGGTGCACGGTCGCCCAGCCGATCTCGGTCCCCCAGAACCACAGGGTGGCGGACGGCAAGGCGCGCTCCGACCAGGCGGCGACGTGGGGCGCGTACCAGGCGGCGAGCTCCTTGTGCGTCGGCGGGTCGCCGGGAAAGCCGGAGACGCCATAAGCGCCGTCGGAGACGATCACCGTGGGCCTCGGCCAGGAGGCGTAGTGCTCCAGCGCGTCGCCGAGCGTCAGGACGGGGTGGGGGTCGGTCGATGCGCGCTTCGCGGGGGGCACGCGGCCATCCAATCCAACTGCGCGGATCTGTCAACAAAACGGCAGAGATAGGGGCCGGCGAGCCGGCCGGCGCCGCTGGGCCTCCCCCCGAGCGAGCGATCTTCTCCTGGAGCGTCCTCGCGAGCGCCTGGAGCTGACGTGCACGGGTGTCGTCCGGAGGAGACAGGCTGTGGAAATGGAGGGAACACTGTTCGAATGGAATCTCGCGTGGAACCGAGTGTGGAACCGAGCGTGGAACCGAGCGTGGAACCGAGTGTGGAATCCTACGTCGACCCGAGCGTCGACCCGAGCGTCGAACCGACGCGTCGACCCGAGCGACGCGCGTGCTCGCTGTCGCGACGGTGATTGTAGCGGCCGAGCGAGCGGCGTATGTTGAGCAGCTTCGTGCCCCCACTTCGCTTGGCCGGCGCCCCACCGCGACGCCGGCGGAGCCGCTGGTGCTGGTAGACCCAGCCCACGCGGGACCATCGATTCCACACGGGAGGAAAGCATGAATGCAATCAAGTGCATGAGCTCACGATCCGTTGTTCGCGCGCTTCCGGCCGTCGTCCTTTCGGGATTGAGCCTGCTCGCGCCGCTCCCGGCAGAGGGCCAGTCGGCCGGGGAGCCCATCCATTTCCGGTGGGCCGACACCCTCGTGACCCACATCGCCCCGGAGAACAACGAATACGGCAGCGGCACGAGCTATGTTCAATGGGCCGGCATCGAAGGGGCGACGGCGTACCGGAGCCGCAGCCTGTGCGCGTCGTTCGTCACCCACGTCCTCAAGCGGGCCTATGATCTGTCCAGCTACGACATGACCACGTGGTTCGGCAGCACAAGCCCCAACGCCGTCCTCTACCACGACAGGATCATCAATGAGGTCGGCTTCGAGCAGGTCCTGACGGTGAGCCAGATCGAGGAGGGCGACATCATCGCGATCGAGTATCCGTGGGGGAACACGGCCTCCGGGCACGTCGCCATCGCGGCAGGGCCCGCGGTGCTGCGCTCGGCGACCTATCCGCTCGTCGCGGGGACGAGCCAGTACGCGCTCGCCGTCCTCGACGCGAGCACCACGGGCCACGGGACGACGGACACCCGGCACAACGCGGACGGCTCCTGGCACGCGGGCGTCGGGCGGGGCGTCATGCGCCTCTATGCGAGCAGCACCACCGGCGCGATCGCGGGACACGCCTGGAGCACGCAACCTGGCTCGACGTACTACGCGAAGCAGACGCGCGATATCGCGATCGGCAGGGTCGCGGATCCCTATCTCTACCTGCCGCAGTAGCGGCGCGCCCCGACCTCCCGCGCCGCCAGGGCCGCAGCGCCGCCTGGCCTCGTCGGCAGGATGCCTGACGTACCGAGCTAGCGCGGGCTCGGCGCCGTCGTCTGGCCCGTCACGCGCCGGAGCCCGGGCGCGTGCTCCGGCGGCTCCACGTCGAGCTCGAGCCCGTCGAGCATCGCCGCCGTCGCGAGGACGCCGGGCAGCTGGATCTCCGGCGCCCACGCATCGAGCTCCATGAGCTCTCCGCCGACGACCTCCGACGAGCGCATCAGCACCCGGCCCGCGTGCAGGCACAGGTTCACGTGCACCCTCGCGTCGCGCCCCCCGCGCTCGACGAGCGCGCGCTCGAGCAGCAGCGCGGCCTCCACGATCTCCCGTCGCGCCGCCCGGTCCGACGGCTCCGGGGCGGCGAGCTCCCTGAAGAACAGCAGCGTATTGCCCGTCTCCATCGCCGCGTCGAAGCCCCTCGCCGCGAGGAAGCGCGACACGAGCGGCAGCACCCCGTCCAGGTCGGCGAGGAGCGCGTCGTCGGGCTCGTCCGTGGCGCCGCATTCCGCGTACACCTCGACGTGAATCGCGCCCACCCGGCGCTCCTCCGGGCCCCCGCGCAGCGGCGCGACGCTCTTCCGCGCCGCGGCCACGGCCGCCCGGAACCCCTCGATGAACTCCCCCGCCGTCTGGTGCCGCGCGGCGGGATCCTTCGCCATCGCGCGGAGCACCACGCCGTCGAGCTCGGGGCTCACGGGCGCCTCGCGGCTCGGGCTCGGCGGGTGCACCCAGAGGTGCATGTGCAGGAGCGTCGCGAGCATCGAGTCGAGGAACGGGAGCTTGCCTGTCAGCATGTAGTAGGCGAGCGCGCCGAGGGCGTAGACGTCCGTCCTCGCGTCCGCAGCCTGCCCCCGGATCTGCTCGGGCGCCATGCACGCCGGCGTGCCGAGCAGGTGGGCCTCCGTCGTGATGCCCGGCCCCGCGTCGTCGAGGACCTTGGCGACGCCGAAGTCGAGGAGGACCACGCGCGCAGGACGGCCCTCGTCGGCGATGAACACGTTGGAGGCCTTGAGATCGCGGTGGACGATCGCGCTCCCGTGGACCGCCGACAGCGCCTCGCAGACAGGCTCCAGGATCTCGAGCGCCTCCTCCGCGGAGAGCCGCCCGCGCGAGATGAGATACGACTGGAGATCGACCCCGCGGAGGAGCTCCATCGCGAAGAACGGCCGGCCTCCGGCGATCTCGCCGCAATCGAGGATGCGGATCACGCTGGGGTGGTCGATCCGCCGGATCGTCTGGATCTCGCGCTCGAACCGCACGACCGCCTCGCGGGTGAACGCGAGCTCCGGGTGGAGCACCTTGACCGCAGCGCGCTTGCCGCTCTCCGCGTGCACGGCGCGGTAGACGACGCCGAAGCTGCCGTGAGCGATGCTCTCCTCGACGAGGTAGTCGCCCACCCGGCTGCCCGCGGGCAGCGTCTGCGGTCGCCCCGACGACGCAGGCGCTCCGCAGGTCTCCACGTGCAGGAGCGCCCCGCCGGCGTCGCCGCCGCACGCCGTGTCGAGCGCGGCCTTCCTGTCCGACACGGCTCTCTGCGCCGCATCGTCCTCGGTCAGGACCAACGAGCGAACGGTCTCTTGCCACACCCTCGAGGAAAGAAGCACACCTCGTGCCATCAGGGTGGCCGGGGTGGATGAGGCCCTCGTCCGGGGCGTCGAACGGGCTAAGCTCTTGCCCAAGGAGGCAGCTTGCCCCGCTGTCAGGTCTGCCATCGCCGCATTTCCGGCACGAAGCCCTGCCCGCGCGACGCATGGCTCCCGCCGCCGGGCCGCCCCCTCGACGAGCCGCAGGAGCCCGCCCCGTCGGTCCCCGGGCTGAGGCCGCTGCGGCGCATCGGCGCGGGGGGCTTCGCCACGGTGTGGGAGGCGGCGCGGGCGGAGGGCGGCGAGCCCGTCGCGCTCAAGGTGGGACGGTGGACGAGCCCGCTCATGGTGGAGCGGTTCCGGCGCGACGCGGAGGCGCTCGAGCAGGTGGGCCCGCCGCACGTGCCCCGGTGGATCGAGAGCGGCGCGCTCCGCGACGGGCGGCCCTTCATCGCGATGGAGCTCCTCCGCGGCCGGACGCTCGCCGAGGTGCTCGCGGATCTCGAGGGCCCGCCGGGCGCCGCCGACGTCGTGGCGATGGGCGCGGCCCTCCTCGAGTCGCTCGCGGCGGCGCACGCGAAGGGCGTGATCCACCGCGATCTGAAGCCGGAGAACCTCCTCCTGGCCGAGGGGGGGCAGCGCCTCGCGCTCCTCGACTTCGGCCTGACCAAGCATGCGCGCGCGCGGGAGCGGGAGGTGGACGACGTCATCACGCCCCGCGGCGCGGTCGTCGGCACCCCGGAGTACATGGCCCCGGAGCAGATCCGCGGCGACCCGATCCAGGACGAGCGCACGGACATCTACGCGTTCGGCGTGATCCTCTACGAGCTCCTGACGCTGCGGCTCCCGTTCACCGGCGATCGGGGCGAGATCGAGCACGGGCACCTCGCGCTCCGCCCGCACCGCCCCCACGAGTTCGCCGCGGTGCCCGACGAGCTGGAGAGGCTCGTCCTCGCCTGCCTCGCGAAGGAGCCCGAGCGCCGCCCGCCCGACGTCGCCGCGCTGAGGAGCGCGCTCGCGCAGGCCTGCCCGGGCGGCGCACAGCCCGCGCCGAACGCGCAACCCGCGCGCGGCGCGCTGCTCACCGAGGGCCGGCAGCCCGCGGTCGTGCTCGTGGCCGAGGCGAAGGGCGCGTCCGCCGCCGTGATGAGCGCCGTGGCCGCGCGCAAGGGGTTCGTGGCGAGGCAGCGCGGGGGCCGGCTCGTGTGCGTGTTCTCGGGCCTCGACGCGGACGATCCGGTGAGCGCCGCGATCGCGGTCGCCCGCGAGGTCGAGGAGCGGTACGCGGGGCGCGCGGCCGTGCACATCGCCGGGCTGATCGTGCGCCGCAAGGAGCAGGGGCCGCCCGCGGTCTACGGCGCCCCGGTCGAGCAGCCCGACGCCTGGATGCCCCGCGGCGACTTTCACGGCGTCGCGCTCACCGCGGACCTCGTGCGCGCCTTGCCCGAGGGCGAGCTCCGCGGGCTCTCGCGCGACCCCGCGCTCTCGCCCGCGCCCGGCGCGATGTTCTACCGGCTCGCCGCGCGCTCGCGCCCACCGCCGGGCTCCGCGAGCGCCGTGCCGCTCGTCGGTCGTGACGAGATCGTCGGCGCGCTCGCGGTGAGCATGGAGGCGAGCCTGCCCGGCGGGTGCCCTGGCCTGTTCACGCTGATCGGCGAGGGGGGCCTCGGCAAGTCGCGCCTGACGGACGAGGCGGTCGCGCTCGTCCGGCGCATGCAGGAGGGGGCGCAGCTCATCGCCCTGCGCGCGGCGCAGCCGCTCGCGGGCGAGCGCGCGTCGAGCCAGCTCCTCGCCCGCGTGCTCGACGTGGACGCCGCCGCGCCGCCCGACGACGTGCGGGCGCTCTGCGCGGCGCGCCTCGGCGAGGAGCTCGCCGAGGAGGCGTGGACGGCGGTGGCCGCGGCGCTCGGATGGATGCCGCCGGAGCAGGCGGGCGTGTCGCCGTGGTCCCTGCGGCAGAGCACGATGCGCGCGATCGCCGAGGGGCTCCGGCGCCGCGCGCGCGAGGCGCCGGTCGCGGTGCTCCTCGACGACGCGCACTGGGCCGACGACGCGGCGCTCGACGCGCTCGAGCTCGCGACGCTCGACGCGCCGGGTTGCGCGCTCTGGGTGCTCGTGGCGGCGCACCCGAGGTTCGAGGACATGCGCCGGAGCTGGGGCGCGCGCGCAGAGCGGCACGATCGCGCGGTGCTCGAGCGGCTCTCGGAGCAGGACGCGATGCGGCTCGCGGCCGAGCTCCTGCTGCCGGCGGAGTACCCGCCCGAGGCCGCGCTCCGGCAGCTCGCGCGCTGGTCCGGGTACAACCCGTCCTGCCTGACGGAGCTCGTCCGCGCGCTGAAGCGCACGGGCGCGGTCCAGCGGCGCCCGACGGGGGCCTTCTACGTGGCGACCGCGGCGCTCGAAGAGCTCCCGCCGCTGCCCGTGCGGCAGTGGCTGGCCGCGCGCCGGCTCGACACGCTCTCGCCCGAGCTCGCGGCCTGCGTGCGGCTCTGCTCCGCGCTCGGCCCCGATTTCACCCGGGAGGAGGTGGAGGCGATCCAGGACGCGGTCGAGCAGGCGGGCGGGGCGAGCACGCCGATCGACGCCGGGGTCGGCCTGGGCGCGCTGTGCTCGCTGTCCCTGCTCGTGCGCGGCGAGCGGGGGATCCACGCGTTCGAGAGCGCGACGTTCCGGGATGCGGTCTACGACGCGCTCGCGCCTCTGCAGCGCCAGACGATCCACGCGCACGCGCTCGCGTTCTGGCGAGCGCGCGTGGATCCCGGCGCCCCGGACCGGCGGGGGCTCGGGCACCTCGGGCAGCACGCGGCCGCGTGCGGCGAGCGCGCGACGGCGGCGGCGGCCCACCTCGCGCTCGGCGACCGGGCGACGGCGAGCCACGACAGCGTCGAGGCCGACCAGCGCTACACGGCCGCGCTCGCGCTGCTGGAAGAGGGCGACGCGCGGCGGCGCGCCCACGCGCTCGCCGGCCGCGGCAAGGCGCGGTACTGCCTGCACCGGATCCCCGAGGCGCTCGCGGATCTCGCGCTCGCGCGGGAGCTCGCGCGGGGGCTCGGCGACGACCGGCTCGCCGCGGAGCTCCTGTTCGAGGAGGCGACGGCGCTGGATCACGCGACCGACTACGCGGCGTCGGCGCAGCGCGCGTCCGAGGCGCGCGCCCTCGTCGAGCGCCTCGGGGATCGCAGGCTGGACAACCGCCTGCGGATGGCGCTCGGCCGCTCGTGCTGGCGTCAGCAGCGGGTGGCGGAGGCGATCGAGCTCCTGGATCGCGCGTCGGCCGGCGCCGCGGCGGAGGGCGACCAGGAGACGCGGGTCATCGCGCTGCTGCTCCTGTCGATGGCGCTCGTGATCGCGGGCCGGCTCGGCGACGCGGAGGCGCGCTTCTGCGAGGTGATCGCGCTCTCCAGGGAGATGAAGGATCGGCTGCACCTCTGCTCGGCGTACGCCAACCGCGCGTACCTGTGGGCTGCCCTGAGCGCGCCCGAGCGCGGGCTCCAGGACCTGAGCCGCGCGGTCGAGCTCGCGCGCGAGATCGGCAACCCTGGGCCCGAGCATGTCGCGACGCACAACCTCGCCGAGCTCTTGCACTGGTGCGGGCGCGAGGACGAGGCGCTCGCGCTGGCGCGCCGCTCGCGCGTGCTCGACGAGCGCTTCGGCGAGCGCGCTGCCCCGGACGACGCGCTGCTCATCGCCCGCATCCAGGCGGCGCGCGGTGATTTCAGGGAGGCGGCGCGCCTCGTCGCGTGGGTCGCCGAGCGGTGCCTCCCCGACGCCTCGGCGCCGGCGCTGTTCGCGCTGTTCCGGACGCTGAAGCTGCTGCTCGCGGCCGAGGGGCTCGAGATCCCCGCGGGCGCGGAGGAGCCGGGGGACAGCTGGGAGGCGCTCACCGATCTCGCGGAGCGCACCTTGCCGGTGGAGGAGCTGCTCGAGGTGCTCTACTTCCGCGCGCGCGCGGCCGCCTCCGCCGGGCGTCACCCGGAGGCGTCGGCGGTGCTCGACAGGGCGCGGCCCGTGCTCGCCGGCTGCCGCATGTGGCAGCCTCGCTTCGAGGCGGTGGCGGCGCTGCTGCCGGCGCCTGCCGAGCCGTCCGAGGGCGGATCGCACCCGGGCGCGCTGGCGCGCAGCGAATGACGAAAGCTGCGTCCGAGTGCGCCCGGAACCCCGGTGCAAATCGCCTCAGCGTGGCGAGAGGGTGTCGCGGCGCCGGGGTTTCGATTGTGCCCCCCGCGGGCGAGAATCCGGGTGGGAATCACGCAATGCGGCGGGCGCTGGATCGATCGCTCGAGCTGAGGCAATTCGCCTCAGCTCGCGGCAGGACGCCGATGGTGGGGTTGCTGCGGAGCTCAACCCGGGTGCTCGGCGTGCGGAGCTCGACCTCGCGGCGCTCCGCCTCGGTGCGACGGGGGTGGAAGCGGTCAGGCATGGCCCGACGGTTGCAAGGATTCAAGGAAACCCCACCGCACTCGAAAAGAGAGGCACCCCATGAGGCTCACCGCGCTACGGACGGTCGTTGCGATTCCATGTCTCGCGTTGTTCGGCTGCGCATCCAGCGCCGAGCCGGGCTCCGAGGAGGCCGTGGGCACGTCGGAGGAGGCGATGGTATCGGCCAACCGCCTCTCGATGAATCGCCTCTCGATGAATCGCCTCTCGATGAACAGCCTCTCGATGAGCCGCCTCACCGCGGACGGCCGCGCGCTGGCCACCACGGCTCTGCTGCTCGACGAGGACGGTCGTGAGCTCCTCCGCTACACGATCGCCTGTGCGCTCCCGGAGGGGCAGTCGCTCGTCGGCGAGGTCGGAGCGACGACGTACAGGTTCGATGGGCGGCTCGGCCTCGCGCCCGGCTGGTTGCGCTCCCCGCTCCCCGAGAAGTCGCAGCGATGGGTCACGGCGTGCCTGCTGGCGCACGTGAACGGGTACGGCGTCGAGGTCGCCATCTCGCTGCGCGGCCGCCATCCCGCGCTGGCCACGGACAGCGCGGAGCGGCGGATCTACCGGCAGGAGGAGATCTCCTTCTTCGGCAATGCATTCCAGCCGCTCGGCAAGCGCGACGAGCTCGGCGACATCGGCGCGCGGATGTATTCGTGCGGCGGCGCCTTGCTCCAGCTGTCGTGCGCCGGCAACGAGACCGCCTTCGTGCCGGAGCGGACGTGCGCGTCGAGGAGCG
This sequence comes from Sorangium sp., assembly GCA_025924095.1. GTDB lineage: Bacteria > Myxococcota_A > Polyangia > Polyangiales > Polyangiaceae > Sorangium. Next base: position 1,733 of record JAICEP010000142.1, on the reverse strand, counting down.
ACTGCAGCATCGACTTCCTTGGCCCGTGCCGCGACCTGTCGGACTTGAAGGGCAGCGTGTGCAAGGACGCCTCCTCCGACGGGTACGAGCGCTGCGAGGCCGCAGCGAGCGACCCGACGGACAAGCCCAGGACGACCCATTACGACGAGGTTGTCACGGTGTTTCTGCAGCGGCCTGACTTCTCCTCCTTCTATCCGCTCTGCACGCCCCTGTTCCCCTGAGCGAGCCCGCCTGCCACGCCGTGCGACCGCGTGATCCGCGGGGCGGCGCGCCTCATCCTCCCGACCGGCTACACCGCCGTCGACTGGGCTGGCATGCAGGGCGGAGAGACGGGGGGATGAGCTCTTCAATTGCCCCCGGGCGCAGGTGATTGCCGTGTCCTCCTCCACCAGCTCGGGCGGGAGCGAGATCGCAATGGCGGCCTCTCAGGTCAATGCTGCCTGGCGATGCTCGACCGGGCAATGGCGGCGTCCATTCGGAATCGGAATCGGAATCGGAATCGGAGGCGCTGCCGCCATGCGCGTCGGGTGACGAGATACGTGGCATCTGCGACGACGGCGCGGGGCCGGCGCCTGTGCCTGTGCCTGTGACCGATCCGTGGACAACGTGGGTCGGATCTCCAGGCCTCCAAGGCAACGTGGATCAGGTTCAACAAGGTCCTCACGCCGAGCCCTCCGTTTCCAGTTGACATCCGTCACGACGCATGGATCAACCAAATTGAGCGCGTTCATGGTTGTCGACCTCGTGCGATACTCTCGCCCGCCATGCTGCTGGAGAGCTCCCATGCACCGACCCCTCCTCGCCCAAGGCCTCGTGCTGTCGCTCGCGCCGTTCGGGTGCTCGGCTAGCCCGGAAATTCCTGAAGCCTACGGCAAGGCGATCATGACCGTGAACGGGGAGGAGCTGGTGCTTGACACGGGCGATGACGGCCAATTGCCTGTCCCCCGATTCGACAACAGCTGGGACGTTGACTGCTCCCTCCTCAATGGCGAAACCAATCTGGCGCTGGTGGATCACTCGAAGGGCAGGAGGGGCTTCTACTACCTCGATCTCCACCTGCTCGGCAGCAAGCGCGAGGGCGGCGACGCCGCTGTCGTGAACATGCGAATGTACGTTGACGACGAGCTTTTTCATGGCTCCTGTCCGGCCACGCTCCGGACGTCTCAACAGGGGCCGCACGAATGCAAGTTCTCTTTCGCCAAGTGCGATTTGAACGTGTTCGGCGGTGACCAGGACGTTATCCCGGCGCGCCTCGATTTCGCCTCATTTCACTTGAAATGGTGCTTCGTCCCGTGAGCCGGCGCGCCCGAGATGCGTCGCCCCACGTCGCGATGCGTCGCGATGGTGTGTCCGAGGCAGCGCTGGCCGGCGCGTCTGCCCGCGGGTAAACATCGAACGATGGTGGATGCGTCCCCCCGGCGACGGTTCAACGCCGCGTTCGCTCGCTGGTCTCGCCGCGTCCGGCGGCGGCTCGCGCTGGAGCTGATCCTCACCGGCGCCGCCGCGGGGCTGATGCTCGGGGCGGCGGGCGCAGCGGCCGCCTGGCAGACGCGGTACGGCGCGCTGCGCCCCTGGATGGCGGGCGGCGGCATGCTCGGCGCGGTGGCCGGCGCTGCCGTGGCGCGGCGGCGGCGGTGGTCGGATCCGAACGTCGCGCTGTTCCTCGACGGCAAGCTCGGCGCCTCCGAGTCGGTCTCCACGGCCGTGGAGCTCGCGGCCGCCGAGCGCGCGGG
>JAICEP010000141.1 GCA_025924095.1 Sorangium sp. | reverse complement strand
ATCGCGAGCGCGAGCCAGACGAACGAGGTGAACCGATTGCTCTTGATACGACCCTGAACGTTCATGATGTTCCTCCCATGTCGCCTCGCCGCCCCGCGATGAGACCTCGTCGAGGCCACCTTCGCGGGGCAGCGGGCGCGTGGTCCCCTTAGCAGGAGCCGCGCCACGCGCGTTTCGCGGCCTGCGCGCGCTGCCGCGGTGTCCAGGCCGTCCGGATCGAGCAGAGCCTTGCTCACGTGAGCGAGGGTTTGCCCAACTTGCGCGGCAATGCGGGTGTCGACGCGGCCGGGTACGCGGCCGGCGCGAGCGTTCGATGGACCGCGTCGATCGCGAACGTGAGATAGGCCCGGTTCTCGGCCCGGTCGAACCCCTGGTTCGAGAGGTGCTGGTGGAACGGCCGGAAGTGCAGCGCGCCGAGAAAGAGGTCGGCCGCGTGCTCCGGGGGGACGGGACGCAGGAGGCCGCGGGCGATCGCGCGCGAGAACCACGCGACAACCTCGCGCCGCGCGCGGACCGGCGGCAGGTCCTCGCGCCGGTCGGCCATGGACTCGACGTGCATGCCGGCCGAGCGGAGCACCGCGAGGCAGGGCACGATGCGCTCGAGGTAGGCGGAGATCTCCTCGCCGAGCTCGAGGAGCTGGATCCGCGCGTCACGGTCGTCCGGGCCCGCCCGCGCGCGCTCCATCCACGGCGGCTCGAACGGCGGCAGCAGCGCGGCGCGCAGGAGCTGCTCCTTGGTGCCGAAGCGCTGGAACAGCACCCCGTGCGAGATGCCGAGCCGCTCGGCGATGAGCATCGTCGAGACGCCCGCGCCGTGCTCCAGAAAGCACGCGCGCGCCTCCTCGAGGATCTGCGCGTCGGTGATGTTGCGCGGCCTTGCCATTCATAAGTATCATGATACTTACTGCGTGACGTCACAATGACTTCCAGGTGACAATCGACGCTGACGCTGGCGGCTCGAGCGAGGCGCTGCCCGGAGGGCGGGCGAACGCCGGGGAGCTCGGGACGCAGGCGAAGCAACCTTTCTTGGCCGTAGGAGACGCCTGATGCTTGTTCATCGCTTGAGCCAGCTGTCCCGAGCCGACCTCGCCACGGCGGGCGGCAAGGGTGCCAACCTCGGTGAGCTGCTCCGGCTCGGGCTGGCCGTGCCGCCCGGGTTCGTCGTGAGCGCTGACGCCTATGCGGAGCAGGCGCGCGCATGGGGGCTCGCCGAGCGCCTCTCGCCGCACCTCGCCGTGAGCGGCTGGGACGCGGCCGCCTCGGAGGCGGCGGCGCTCTTCGAGCGGGGCGCGATGCTGCCCGGGATGGAGAGCGCGGTCCGAGACGCGTACCGCGAGCTCGGCGCGCCGCCGGTCGCCGTTCGCTCCTCGGCGACGGCGGAGGACCTCGCCGACGCGTCGTTCGCGGGCCAGCACGAGACGTACCTCGACGTGGCGGGAGAGGACGAGCTGCTCCTCGCGCTGCGGCGGTGCTGGGCGTCCCTCTGGAGCCCGAGGGCCCTCGGCTACCGGGCGGCGCGCGGCATCGATCACCTGGGGGTCCACATCGCCGTGGTGGTGCAGCGCATGGTGCCGGCCGAGTTCGCCGGCGTCCTGTTCACCGTCGATCCGGTGGCCCAGCGCGCCGACCGCATGCTCCTGGAGGTCGCCCCGGGCCTCGGCGAGGCCGTTGTGTCAGGGCACACGACCGGCGATGTGTACCGCCTGCGCCGCGCGCCGTTCGCCGGAGCCGCGGCGCCCGGCTCGGACAGGCCGAACGGGGCCCCGCGCCCCGCGACGGACGACCTCGCGATCGACGACCGCGACCGCCGGGAAGCCGGCCGCCCCGCGCCGAGCGACGCCCTGGTGCTCGAGCTGGGCCGCATCGGGCTCCGCCTCGAGGCCCACTTCGGCTGCCCGCAGGACGTGGAGTTCGCCTTCGTCGGGGGCTCCATTCACCTCCTCCAGTCGCGCCCGATCACCACGCTCGGCACGGCCGAGATCGAGCCCCGCCCCCCGCCCCCGCAGCTCAACCGCATGCAGCGGAGGATGCTCGAGGCCAACGACAACGACCGGTTTCCCATCGCCCCCAGGCCGCTCGATCAATGGGGCTTCCGGGTGACGCTCCCCGCGCTCGTGCGCATGGTGCGCTTCCTGGGGGTCGACGTGGACGAGGCCGAGGAGCGCGCGTGGGTCGACCAGGTGTGGCGCCCGGTCTTCGTCCCTCCGCAGATGCGACCCACCCTCCGCTTGCTCCGGCTGCCGCAGAAGGCCGCGGCCAGCCTGCGCTACGACGCGATGGCGTGGTGGGAGAGCGACGGGTTCAAGCGGCTCCAAGAGGCCTGCGCGCCGGTCGATCTCGGCGCGCTGGACGACGCCGCGCTCCTCCGCCGCGCCGACCGGATCGGGGAGACCACGACCGCGGTCCTGGGCGAGCGGTTCGAGAGGAGCGCCGGCCAGCTGGCCGCGATCGCCCTCCGCGTTCCGGTCACCCTCGCCGTGGGACCGAAGCGGGCAGCGGCCGCCATGAGCGACCTCGTCGCGGGCCTGCACACCCGGACGTCCGACGTGAACCTGGCGCTCTTCCACCTCGCGCGCCGGGCGGCGAGCGCCGGACCGGAGCTCGCCGGCGCGATCCGGGAGGGGCGCCCCGAGGCCCTCCGCGAATCGGAGGCCGGCCGGGCTTACCTGACCGAGGTCGAGGCGTTCCTGGACGAGCACGGGCACCGGGAGACCACGGGGCTCTACCTCTCGGCGCCGACGTGGCGCCAGGATCCCGCGCCCCTGTGGGGGCTGCTGCGCGGCCTGCTCGACGCCACAAAGCCGCCGTCCGAGGAGGCCGGGCTCGCGCGCTACCGGGCGACGCTCGAGGAGGTCGCCCGCGGGATCCGCTTCGTACCGGGTCTGCCCGACGCGTTCCGCCGCACCCTCGATCAGCTGCGGAGCGCGATCGTCTTCCGGGAGCGCACGCACTTCGATCTCGTGCGCTCGTTCTCCGCGCTCCAGGCGATCGTGGCCGAGATCGCGCGTCGCCTCGGCGAGCGCGGGCGCCTGCCGAGCCCTGACGACGTCTTCTACCTGACGGAAGCCGAGGTCCGGGGGTGGCTCCAGGGGGAGGCGCCGCCGCTCGACGAGGTGAAGCGGCTCGTTCGACGGCGGCGCGCGACGTACGGGGTGGTCAACGCGAGGTGGCAGAAGAGCGCGGTCGGGGCGGGCGCGGGGCGCGCCTCGGGCGACGAGCTCCGCGGCATCGGGGCGTCGTCCGGGGTGGTCCGCGGCAAGGCGCGCCTCGTGCGGGACGAGCGGGAGTTCGGGCGGCTGAAGGCGGGGGAGATCCTTGTCTGCCGCTACACGAACCCCGCGTGGACGCCGCTCTTCACGCTGGCCGCGGGCGTCGTGACGGACGCCGGCGGCGCCGTCTCCCACGCGGCCATCGTCGCGCGCGAGTACGGGATCCCGGCGGTGCTGGGGGCCGCCGGGGCGACCGAGCGCATCACGGACGGCCAGGAGCTCCTCGTGGACGGGACGGAGGGCCGGGTGACGCTCCTGCGCCAGGGCGACCGTCAGGGTGGCGCGGGCGAGCTCGCCCGTGGCTGAGCCTCTGGCCGAGCTTCCGTCGCGCCCGCCCGCGTCCGTGGTTGAGCCGCCGTCGCGCCCGCCGGTGTCCGTGTCCGAGCCGCCGTCGCGCCTGCCGGTGCGGCTCCTCGCCGCCATCGCCCTCTCGACGGCGCTCGCGCCGCTCAACTCCACGATGGTCGCCGTGGCGCTGCCGGAGATGTCGCGCACGCTTCGCGTCGACTCCGGCACGCTCCGGCAGGCGCTCGTGACGAGCTACCTGCTCACGAACATCGTCCTGCAGAGCCCCGGCGGGAAGCTCGGCGATCGCCTCGGCCACCGGCGCGCGCTCGGGCTGGGCCAGCTCCTCCTGGCGGTCGGGGCCGCGCTCGCGACCCTCTGGCCGGTCCTCCCGGTGCTCGCGGTGTCGCGCGTCGTGATGGCCGCGGGCGGCGCGATCGTGGTCCCGAGCGCGACGGCCATGCTCCGCACGGAGCTGCCGCCCGAGGTGCGCGGGCGCGCCTTCGGCGCCTTCGGGGCGGTGATGGGGCTGTCGGCGGGCACCGGACCGGCGATCGGGGCGCTGCTCGTGGGGACCTTCGGGTGGACCTCGATCTTCCTCGCGAACGTCCCGGTGCTGCTCCTCTCCGCCGCGCTCGCGCACCTCGGCGCGCCGCCGCGCCCCGCGGCCGTGACGCCCGCCGCGCCGCGCCCGCGGTTCGACGTGGTGGGCTCGGTGCTGCTGGGTGCGTCGCTCATCGGGCTCGCCCTCGGCCTCGAGTCCGCCCACCTCCGCTGGGCCGCGGTGCTCGGCGCGCTGGGCTTCGTGCCCTTCGTGCTCTGGGAGCGGCGCGCCGCGGACCCCGTCATCGACTTCTCGCTGTTCAGGCGGCGCGCGTTCGTCGGCGGCAGCCTGCTCATCGCGCTCCAGAACTTCGCCATGTACGCGACGATCTTCGAGCTGCCGCAGGTGGCGGGGCGGCTGTTCCACGTCGGGCCGCGCGACGTCGGCACGACGCTGCTGGCCATGATGGGGACGATGGTTGTCGTCTCGCCCCTCGCGGGGCGCGCCTCCGATCGCTTCGGGGCGCGCGCGGTGGCGCTCGCCGGCTGCTCGCTCGCCCTGGCCGGCATGGTCCTGCTCGCCGTGCGGCCGCTGGGCGCGCTCACGGACGCGATCCCCGCGCTCGCGATGCTCGGCGCCGGCCTCGGCCTGACGTCCGCGCCGTCGCAGGCCGCGGCGATGAGCGACGTCCCGCGGGAGAAGAGCGGAATGGCCGCAGGCCTGACCTCGACGATGCGCTACATGGGGGGCATCGCCGGCCTCACCGTGCTCGGCCTCGTCCTCACCGACCGCCCGGCGGGCGACGTGGTGATGCGCGAGCACACGATGGCCACGTCCATCTTCGGCGCGGCGCTGCTCCTGACGATCGGCTGCGCCTTCCTCCTTCCCGGCCGCGCCGCCGCGCCGGCGGCAGCGGTGGGATCACGATAGCGCGGCTTCACGAGGAGAGGTGCGAGCCGCAGGCGGCGGGCGCCCTGGGACCGGCGCGCCTCGTTCGTGGTAGGGAGCGCGGATGAGCCGCCGCCCTCACCTCGCCGCCTCCTGCGCCGTCCTCACCGCCCTCCTCAGCAGCTGCGGCGCCACGCCGGACGCTGCCGCGCCGGGCAGCGGCGGACGGCGCGAGGCCGCGAGCGGCGCGCAGGCCGCCCACGCGGGCCATGCCCCTTCGCCCGGTCAGCAAGGCGCGGGGCACGCCGGCCACGGCGCTGGGCACGGCCACCCCGCAGCGCACGCGCACGGCGCCGGGCCGCTCGTCCACCGCTTCGAGCGGGCCGACGAATGGGTGGCCGCCTTCGAAGGCCCCGAGCGCGACGCCTGGCAGAAGCCGGCGGAGGTCGTCGCCGCCATGCAGGTCGCCCCGGGCATGCGGGTCGCGGATCTCGGGGCCGGCACGGGCTACTTCCTGCCGCACCTCTCCCGCGCGGTCGGGCCGGCCGGCGCGGTCATCGGCCTCGACATCGAGCGGGACATGGTCCGCTACATGACGGAGCGCGCGGCCCGCGAGCGCCTCGCCAACGTCACCGCGCGCGAGGTCCGCTCCGACGATCCCGGGCTCGAACCCGGCTCGGTCGACCGCATCCTCGTGGTCAACACCTGGCATCACATCCCCGATCGCCCCGCCTACACGGCGAAGCTGAAGGCCGCGCTCCGCCCGGACGGCGCCGTGGTCGTCGTCGACTTCACCGACGCCGCGCGCCTCGGCCCCCCGAAGGATCACCGCATCACCGCCGAGGCGGTCGCCGCCGAGCTCCGCGCCGGGGGCCTCTCGCCCCAGGTCGTCGCGGAGGAGCTGCCCGAGCAGTACATCGTCGTGGGCAGGCGCGCCGGCGCGGGCGAGGCGCGCTGACGCGGGCGGAGCGGCCGGGCGCGACCGGATCAGGACAGGGCTCGCCGAGGCGCCGGCCGGCTATCGATACCCGGTGACGTCGGCGGGCTTGCCGGCGTCCTGGACCTCGACGAGGTACCGCCACGCGTCGGGCTGGCTGCCGTCCACGTCGGTGAAGCCATAGACCCGCGCGAGCTGGCCGCTCGACAGCGACTGCCCGGACCACCGGGCCACCTCCGGGTCGGCCGCGAGCGCCGCCACCGCCCGGCCGACGTAGGCGGGGGTCTCCGAGATCGCGAAGTGGGGCTGCTTCGCGAGCGCGTCGCGCCAGCGCTCCTCGGTGACCTCGTAATGACCCAGCATGATCTCCGAGCGCAGCCAGCCGGGCGTCAGCGCGACGGCCGTGCCGCCGTGGGCCCGCAGCTCCTCGGCCTGGGCGAACGCCATGCGGAGGACCGCGGTCTTGGCGAGGTCGTAGAAGAACGAGACGCGGTAGTGCCCTGCATTGTAGTCGGCCGTGCCGTCCGTGATCTCGACGACCAGCCCGCCCGGCCTCTTGATGAGCAGCGGAAGGGCATGGTGGCTCGTGAGGATGTGGGTATCGATGGCCAGCCGCAGCAGCCGCATCCCGCTGTCCAGCGAGTGCTCCCATAGCGGCTTGTTCCACTCGAACAGGTGCTCGCCGCCCCACACGTCGTTGACCAGCACGTCGAGCCGGCCCTGCTCCCGCTCGATGCGCGCCACGAGCTCCCGGACCTGCTCGCGCTCCAGGTGATCCACCTGCACCGCGATCCCCTTGCCCCCCGCCCGGGTGACCCGCTCGGCGGTCTCCTCGATGGTCTCGGGTCGATCCATCTCCGAGCGCTGCGCGCGCGTTGTGCGGCCCGTGGCGTACACCGTCGCGCCCGCCGCCCCCAGCTCGACCGCGATCCCCCTGCCCGCGCCGCGCGTCGCGCCCGCGACGAGCGCCACCTTGCCGTGAAGTGCTCCGTTCATGCTCCCTCGTCTCCTTATCCTGGTCCTGGCCAGAACGCGCGCGAGGGTCGCACGGAAATCCTGACACCTCCTGTCAGGTATTCCGGGACCGCCGCGATGCTCGGCGAGGGGGGCGGAGGTCGTGCCGGGGCGTCGCACTCGACAGCAGATGGCACGCGCGTCCAGTCGCCACCACGACACCTGCCCATCGATGCGACGTTTAGCCACCACGTGGTACCTCAAGCGGTCACGCGGTGCCGCTTGATGCAGCGCGGAGAAGCGCTCTACAAGTAAACTATGATCAGTATCCCCGGGTACACTCTCACGGGTCTCATCCACGAATCCGCCGCGTCGACCGTGTACCGAGGAGTTCGAAACGAGGACCGCGCCCCCGTCGCGGTCAAGCGCCTCAGGAACGAGCGCCCGGCGCCGGCCGAGCTCGCGAGGCTTCGCTACGAGTACGCCATCGCCAGGGACCTCGCGCTGCCCGGCGTCGTGAAGGTCCTGGGCGTCGTGAAGGCAGGGGCGAGCCTCTCGCTCATCATGGAAGATGCCGGAGCCTGCTCGCTCCATGAGCTCATCGGCGCGCGCTCCCTGACCCTCCAGGACACGCTCCGGATCGCGATCTCCGTCGCGAGCACGCTGGAATCCATCCATCGCGGCGGTGTCATTCACATGGACATCAAACCGCAGAACATCATGGTCGAGCCGTCCACGTGGGACGCCAAGATCATGGACTTCGGCAGCGCCACCCGCCTCTCGCAGGAGGCGCAGCGGTCGAAGAGCCCAGCCGCCTTCGAGGGCACCCTGGCGTACATGTCCCCGGAGCAGACCGGCCGGATGAACCGCGTGATCGACCTGCGCACGGATCTCTATTCCCTGGGGGTCACCCTGTACGAGATGGTGACAGGCAGGCTCCCCTTCCAGACGAAGGATCTCCTGGAGCTCGTGCACTGCCACATCGCCAGGCTCCCGCCGCCGCCGGCGCAGATATCGCCCGACGTACCGCGCCCCATCTCCGACATCATCATGAAGCTCCTGGCGAAGAGCCCCGATGATCGGTTCCAGGGCGCCTACGGGCTCAGGATGGATCTCGTCGAGTGCCTCACGCAGCTCGACGCGACGTCGAGGATCGAGCCGTTCGAGCTCGGGCGCCACGACTACGTGGACGCGCTCCGGATCCCGCAGAGGGTCTACGGCCGCGAGGCGGAGCTCGCCGTCCTCGAAGGCGCGTGGCGGCGCATCAGCCAGGGCGCGAGCGAGCTGCTCCTCGTGTCCGGCCACGCCGGCATCGGCAAGTCGCTCCTCGTCGGCGAGATCCAGAAATCCGTCGCGCAGGGCAAGGGAACCGTCGTCGCCGGCAAGTTCGACCAGATCAACCGGACTGTCCCCTACGCGGCCGTGGCGCACGTCTTCCGGGAGCTCGTCCGCGCCCTCCTGACCGAGCCCGCAGAGGCGCTCGCGCTCTGGACGCAGAAGATCGCGGCCGCCGTCGGGCAGAACGGCCAGCTCCTCATCGATCTCATCCCCGAGCTCGAGCTCATCCTGGGCCCACAGCCCGCTGTCACGCCGCTCGGCCCGACCGAGGCCCAGGCTCGCTTCCACCTCGCGTTCCAGAAATTCTGCGGCGCCATCCCCGCCCAGGAGCACCCCCTCGTCATCTTCCTCGATGACCTGCAATGGGCGGATCCGGCCTCGCTCAAGCTCCTCGAGCAGCTCCTGACCGCATCGGAGATCAAGCACCTGCTCGTGATCGGCGCGTACCGACAGAACGAGGTCGACGAGAGCCACCTGTTCTCGATCACCCTGGCGGAGCTGCGCAAGGCCGGGGTGACCGTCGGGGAGATCGACCTCAAGCCGCTCGATCTCCCCGTCGTGACGCGCCTCCTCGCCGACGCCCTCTCCTGCGATCCCGCGCGGGCCGAGCCGCTCGCGCGTCATGTCATGACCAAGACCCACGGCAACCCGTTCTTCATGAACCAGTTCATGAAGGCGCTGCACGCCGAGAAGCTCGTCGCCTTCGACCCGGCCCTGCGCGAGTGGACGTGGGATCTGCCGCGCATCCAGCAGATGAAGGTCACGGAGAACGTCGTCGACTTCATGACGGGCAGGCTCCGGGAGCTCGACGAGCGCGCGCAGCGCATCCTCACGCTCGCCGCGTGCATCGGCTATCGCTTCGACCTGAAGACGCTCGCGATCGTGGACGGCAAGCCGCGCCGCGAGGTGGCAGGCGAGCTCTCGGCGGCGCTCCGCGAGGGTCTGGTCCTCGCCGTCGGCGCCGACTCCAGGTTCTTCGACGCGGCCCTCCACGGCGCGATGACCGGCGAGGCCGACGAGCCGGAGCTCTCGGTCGACGCCTCCTACCGGTTCTTGCACGACCGTGTGCAGCAAGCGGCCTACCGGCTCCTCGACGACCCTCGCAAGCAGGAGGTCCACCTCCAGATCGGGCGGCTCATGCTCGCGGAGGGCGACCCCGGAGACGCGGAGGGCAAGGTCTTCGAGATCGCGACCCACATGAACCTCGGGTCGCCGCGGATCGGCGATCCGGGAGAGCGCGTCACGCTGGCGCGCCTGAACCTCGAGGCGGGCAGGAGGGCGAAGGCCGGCGCGGCGTACGAGGCGGCCGCGAGCTACTTCGAGGCCGGCGCGACGACGCTCGGCCCGAGGCGCTGGGACGAGCAGCACGATCTCACCTTCGCGCTGACCACCGGGCTCGCGGAGTGCCTGTGCCTGACAGGCCAGTTCGACGCCGGCGAACGGCTGTTCGACGCCCTCCTCGAGCACGCGAGATCCCGGCTGGACAGCGCGCAGGTCCGCAACCTGCGCATGTCGTTCCACCTGATGCGCGGCAATCTCTCCGACGTCGTGAGGTGCGGCCTCGAGGCCCTCGCGCTGCTCGGCGTCGACATCCCCACGGCGGCCGAGGAGCAACGCGCGCGGCTCGGCAGGGAGCTCGAGGCCATGCAGGCCCACCTCGCAGGCCGCCAGATCACCGAGCTGCTGGGGCTGCCCACCGCCGCCGATCCAGAGAAGCAGACCCTCCTCCGCCTGCTCGCCGACATGACGCAGCCCGCCTCCGCGCTCGGGCTGCCGGTCCTCGGTCCGCTCACGCTCATCATGCAGATCAACCTCGCGATCGAGCACGGGAACTCGAGCTCGTCGGCGTACGCGTACGTGCTCTATGCGGTGCTCCTGATCGACGGCGTCTTCGAGCCGAGGACCGCGGAGGACCGGTACAGGGAGGCCTACCAGTTCGCCAAGGTAGGTATCGAGCTGAACGAGCGCGTCCCCAACCCGCGTATCGCGTGCATGCTCCTCACGACCTTCGCGTCCATCCTCCATTTCTTCGAGCCGCTCCGGGACACGATCAAGCTCCTGACCCGCTCCCGGCAGGCCGGCCTGGAGTCGGGGGATCTGGCCTACTCGTCGTATTGCTGCATTCACATGGTCTCGGCGAGCCTGGGCCTCGGCGACGATCTCGGCTCGGTGGCCGAGGAGATCGAGCAGGATCTCGCGCTCATGCGGAGGACGAACGACAAGCTCACGACGCTCATCCTCACGTGCGCGAGGCAGGTCGCCGCGAACCTCACGGGGGGCACCGCCGGGGCGCACACCCTGAGCGACGGCGCCTTCGACGAGGCCGCCTTCGCCGGCGCCATCTCGGTCCCGGAGCTCACCTACGTGGCCGCCTGGTACCACACGCAGAAGATCCAGCTGGCCTATCTGTACGGCGACCACGCCGCCGTGCGCTCGCTCATGGCCACCGTGGAGAGGATGACCGCCGGCTGCGTGAACAACTTCTGGGCGACCGAGCTCGTCTTCTATTCGTGCCTGAGCCTCGCCGCCTCGTGCGACGGAGCGCCGGCCCCCGAGAAGGAGCGGCTCGTGGCGACGATCTCGACGGAGCGGGAGAAGCTCGCCCGCTGGGCCGAGCTCTGCCCCCAGAACTACGCGCACAAGCACCTCCTCGTCGCGGCGGAGATCGCGCGCGTGTCGGGCGACGACAGGCACGCCGCGGCGCTGCTCTACGACCGGGCGATCGAGGCCGCCGAGGAGGCCGGGTTCACGCGCGACCAGGCGATAGCGAGCGAGCTCGCCGCGAAGTTCTACCGCGGAAGCGGCTTCACCCGGTGCGCTCGCGCCTACATGACCGACGCCCACCACGGCTACATGCAGTGGGGAGCGACCGCCAAGGCGGACCGGCTGGCGGCCGAGGCGCCGCACCTCGTGCAGCGGATCGAGCTCGCGTCGGCGCCGCCCGGCGTGCTGGAGCTCGCCCGGACCACGGTCCAGACCACCTCGACGACGAGGCTCAGCACCGGCGTGCTCGACGTCGAGGCGGTCATCCGGGCCGCTCAGGCCATCGCCGGCGAGGTCGTCCTCGACAGCGTGGTCCACCGGCTGCTCGATATCGCGATCCAGAACGCGGGCGCAAAGAAGGGGGTCCTCGTCCTGGAGCGCGATCAACAGCTGATGATCGAGGCGTCCATCACGGTGGATCCGAGCACGGTGAAGGTGGGTCAGCTCGTCCCCGTCGAGGGCAGCGCCGAGGTCCCGTCCTCGATCGTGCAGTACGTCGCGAGGACGAGGCTGCCGGTGGTGATCGCGGACGCGAGCCAGGAGCCTCGCTTCGCCGCGGACGCCTACGTCGCCGCGCACAACCCGAGATCGATCCTCTGCCTGGCGATGGTGCACAAGGGTCGCACGACCGGCGTTCTCTATCTGGAGAACAGCACGGCGACCAACGTGTTCACGCCGGCCCGGCTGGAGCTGTCGAAGCTGCTCCTGGCGCAGGCGGCGACCGCGGTGGAGAACGCCGTGCTCTACGCGCACCTGCACAGGCGCACGGAGGCGCTGCACCGCGCCGAGGGGCAGCTCCGGGTCGAGTTCTCGGAGCGGGAGCGGAGCGAGCAGGCCCGGGTGGAGCTCCAGGAGGAGATCATCCGCGTGCAGAACGCCCGCCTCGCGGAGCTCTCCACGCCCATCATCCCGCTCTCCGACCGGATCATGGTCATGCCGCTCATCGGGATGATGGACAGCCAGCGGGCGCAGCAGGTCCTGAGCACGGCGCTCAAGGGGGTCGAATCGACCGGCGCCGAGGTCGTGATCATCGATATCACCGGCGTGAGGACGGTCGACACCGACGTCGCGAGCACGCTGATCAACACCGCCGTCGCCCTCCGGCTGCTCGGGGCGCAGGCGGTGATCACGGGCATCCGCCCCGACGTCGCGCAGACGCTCATCGGCTTGCAGATCGATTTCGGCACGGTGGTCACGCAGGGGACGCTCCAGAGCGGCATCGCCTACGCCCTGCAGCGGGTGGGGAGGCCCGGCGCGCCCCTCGGAGCGCGCGCGCGGTGAGGAGCGGCCGGGGCGCCTGGCCGGGTTACGCGGCGACGCTCTTGGGCTCGGCGCGGCGGCACGCGCCGCGAGCCCGCGCCCGCCACGCGCTCGGGCT
>JAICEP010000140.1 GCA_025924095.1 Sorangium sp. | reverse complement strand
GCTACCGAGGGCGAGGGGCGAAGGCAAGCCGGAGCCGGGCCCTCTCGTCGGGCGACGCGGTACTGGAGCGGGGAGCAGGTCAGAGGGGTACGACGGAAGACGCGACCTGGCCAGAATCAAGGCGTTCTGCGCCCACCGCGTTCACCTTGAACCCGCACCCCGCTATGGAGCGACAAACGGGTTGAGACCGCCGGATAGAGAGCAGAATTTCGAACCGCCAAGGCACCAAGGACGCCAAGAAAAGAACATGATCCTGGCGTCCTTGGTGCCTCGGGGCCTTGGCGGTTCATTTCTCGCTCGATCGACGTGAACGGTGTTCTACGGCCGCCCGAACCTGAGCAGCAGCCCGAGCCAGCCCCTCGCCAGGTAGAGGCCGTTGATCAGCACATAGATCCAGAAGAACACGTCGAGCCGGTCCGCGAGCGCGAACGCCCAGATGTGGCTCGGGTAGTGGTTCAAGAAGCGCAGGAAGGTCGTCACGAGCGCCGCCGCGCGGGCGGCGGGCGACCGGGGGCGCTCCTCGGAGGCGGTCTCGTAGTGCGCCGAGACCGACGTCTCCTTGCCGCTGATCTCCGGGCGGCGGACGAAGTTCGTCAGCGAGATCGCCGAGGCGATCACCGCGACCCCGACGACCCCGGCGAGCAGGAAGCGCGGGTCGCCCGCGGGCCAGAGGCCGCCGTCGAGGCCGAGGCCGCCGCCGCGGAAGAAGCGCACCGAGAGGGCGCCCGAGAGGAGCACCGCCTTGAGCTCGTCCGTGAAGAAGTCGAAGAGGTGACCCTCCTTCGACGCGATCTTCTTGTGGCGCGCGAGCATCCCGTCGACGCAGTCGAGGAGGTAGCTGAGCTCGAGCACGCCGATGGCGATGAGGCCCCCCGCCGCCGTGGGCAGCGCGACGAGCAACGCCGCCGCGACAATGAACACGGCGAGGTTGAGCAGCGTGACCTGGTTCGGCGTGATCGAGGTCGGCGCGAGCAGCGCGACGACGCCGCCGGCGAGCGGGCGCATGACGTAGGTGTTGAAGAGCTGATCGTGCTTCTTCCGCGTGGCCAGGTAGATCCGCTTCGCTTCGCCGAGCATGTCGGGCGCATCCTAGAGCGGGCGGTCCGGCGAGAAGGAGACAAACCGCCGGGGCCCCAAGGAAGCCGCTCCGCGCGCGGCACAGACCTCGTTTCGCCCGGGCTACGTCCCGGTAGCGCAGAGCCTGCTTGCCGCTGCCGCCTCGCTCCGTCGTGGCCTCTGGAGCCGGGGTAAGACCCGTCCGGAGCCGCCGAGCGGCTTCCCTCGTGCGGCGGCAACGTCTATCAAGGGATCTTCATTCATTGGGCCGGTTCCCCCGGGGAACGACGCGATCCGGCGGCAAGACCGCTATCCAGTCACGCACGGAGAAGATCGGATGAAGCGTTCCATTCGCTGTCTCACGCTCTCGCTCGCCCTCTTCGCCGGCTCGCTCGCGCACGCGCACCCCGGCAAGCGGCCCGACCTCAACGCCTACCTGCGCGCGCCGAAGGCGGCGAGCGCCCCGGCCGACGCGCGCGCCTCGGCCGGCGCTCGCGCCGCGCGCACCTCGGCCGGCGCTCGCGCCGCGCGCGCGGGCGGGATCGTCACGTCCATCGACGAGCAGCGCGGCGCCCCGACCATTCTGTGGGCCGCGAACGGGGCCGCGCCGGCCGGGGCTGCGCCGGCCGGAGCCGCGGCGGCCGTCGTCGCAGGCGCCACCCCGGAGGCGGCCGCCCGGCTCCACCTCGGCCGCTTCGCCGCGGCCTACGGCCTCACCCGGGCCGCGCTGGCGACGGCGCAGGGGGTCCACGTCCACGACCAGGGCCAGGGGCCCGTCATCGTCGTCCTGCGGCAGCGCGTGGACGGCGTCGACCTCTTCCAGACCGAGCTGAAGGTGCTCATGCGGCAGAACCTCGAGCTCGTCGCCATCTCGGGCAACCTGCACCCGGCCGCCGTGGCCGCGAAGGCGAGCTCGGGCCGCCGCGCGTTCCGCCTCTCGCCGGGGCAGGCGCTCGCGCGGGCGCTCGAGGACCTCTACGGGATCCACCCGGGGCCGCGCGGCGTCGTCGAGTTCGTCGACGTTCAGCGCCCCGCAGGCGACTACCAGACCTTCGACCTCGCGCCGGGCAGCGCGCTCCGGGCCGCGAGCCTCCACCTTGTCGAGCCGGCCCGCGTGAAGAAGGTCTATTTCCCGATGCCGGAGACGCTGGTCCCGGCGTACTTCGTCGAGTTCATCTCGGGAGAGGTGAAGTCCGTGTCCTCGGACGCCTACGACTACGTGATCGCGGCCGACGACGGGCGCATCCTCTACCGGCGCAACCTGGTCGACAGCGACGCGTTCACCTACCGCGTCTGGGCCGAGACCACGGGCGACGGGCGGCCCCTCGATGGGCCCCAGGCCGACTTCCTGCCGCACCCGAGCGGCATGCCGGACGGGTCCCAGCCGGCGTTCATCCCGGCGCCGCTCGTCTCGATGGAGGGGTTCAACAAGGGCCCAGGCGGCGCGGTCGACCCCTGGCTGCCGCCGGGCGCGGTCGAGAGCCTCGGCAACAACGTGGACGCCTACGCGGACCACAAGGACCCCGACGGCTACTCGAACGGCGATCTCCGGGCGACCCTCACCGCAGCGAAGACGTTCGACCACGTCTACGACCCCCTGCTCGATCCGGTGTCGAGCGAGACGCAGATCATGGCCGCCGTGACCCAGCTGTTCTACGTGAACAACTGGCTGCACGACTGGTACTACGACTCGGGCTTCGACGAGGCCGCCGGCAACGCCCAGCAGGACAACATGGGCCGCGGCGGCCTCGGCGGCGATCCGATGCACGCCGAGGCGCAGGACGGCGCCGGCATGCCGGGCGCCGAGCGCAACAACGCGAACATGACCGCCCTGTCCGACGGCGCCTCGCCCCGGATGCAGATGTACCTGTGGAATAGCCAGGACCTCCGGCGCTCGCTGACGCTCGATCCGGGCGGCGCCAGCCTGAGCACCAACACGGCCGAGTTCGGAGCCGCGAGCTTCAACGTCACCGCCGAGATCGTCCTTGTCGACGACGGCGTCGACGCCATCCCCGACGACACGGTGGATGGAACCCGGGACGGGTGCGAGGCGCCGCGCTCCAACGTCGCTGGCAAGATCCTGCTCGTTGATCGGGGCGTCTGCAGCTTCAAGCAGAAGGCCGTGAACGCCGAGGCCGCCGGCGCGGTCGCGCTCGTCCTCGCCAACAACACGCCCGGCGACCCCGCGCCGGGCATGTCCAACGGCGCGCCCGACGTCGAGGTGACCCTCCCGGTGCTCTCCACGTCCTTCGAGGAGGGGACAAGCCTCAAGGCCGCGCTCCTCGAAGGGCCGGTCTCGGCCGCGATGGAGCGCGTGCTCGGGCTCGTGCGCGACGGCACGATCGACAATACCGTCACCGCCCACGAGTGGGGGCACTTCATCCACCGGCGCCTGACCCGGTGCAGCACCGCGCAGTGCGACGCGCAGAGCGAGGGCTGGGGCGACTTCATCGCGCTGCACATGGCGCTCCGCGAGGACGACGACCTCGGCGGGACCTTCGCGACCGCGATCTACGCGGCGGAGGAGAGCGGCGACAGCGCCTACTACGGCGGCCGCCGGGCGCCCTACACGGTCGACTTCGCGAAGAACGGGCTCACGTTCAGGCACATCTCCGATGGCGTCGAGCTCCCGGAGCACCCGATGCACGAGGGCCTCGGGCTGCCGAACTCCGAGGCCCACAACGCCGGCGAGGTCTGGGCGCTCATGCTGTTCGAGGCCTACGTGGGGCTGCTCACGCGGGAGGAGGACGGGAGCCGCGTCTACACGTACGAGGAGGCGCGGCGGCTCATGTCGGACATCGTCGTGGCGGGGATGAAGCTCGCGCCGGCCGACGCGACCTACACCGAGCAGCGGGACGCGCTGCTCGCCGCCGCGTACGCGCGGAGCGAGGCCGACATGCTCGCGCTCGCCGCCGGCTTCGCGCGGCGCGGGGCGGGGACGTGCGCGGTGTCCGCGCCGCGCGACTCGAGCGACTTCGCCGGCGTCGTCGAGGGGTTCGAGCTGAAGCCGTCGAGCGTCGTGTCGGTGGGGCAGCCGGACGACGGCGTGGAGGCGTGCGACGAGGACGGCTTCCTCGACGCGGGCGAGCGCGGCCGGGTGGCCCTCGAGGTGCGGAACGCGGGCCCCGTGCCGCTCGTCGGGGCCGAGGCGACCGTCTCCTCGACGAACGGCCACGTGTCGTTCCCGGGCGGGACCACGTTCGCGGTGCCGGAGGTGCCGCCGTTCGGGGCGAGGACCGTCGAGGTCGAGCTGAGCGTGGACGAGGCCGCCGAGGGGATCGAGACGCTGGAGCTCCACGTGGAGGTCGCGGCCGACGGGGCGTGCGAGACGGCGGTCCTCGCCGTGGCCGGGGCGCGCCTCAACGTCGACGACGTGCCGGGCGCGTCGACCGTCGATTCGGTCGAGAGCGAGGCGCCCGTCTGGGCGAAGGAGGGCGAGGAGGCGGACGCCATCTGGTCGCGCGAGAAGACGGACCTGACGAACCACGCGTGGCGCGGCGTCGACAACCCGAGCCTCTCCGACACGCAGCTCGTCTCGCCGCCGCTCTCGGTCGGCGAGGGCGAGCCGCTCGTGATCACGTTCAACCACCGGTACTCGTTCGAGATTTCGCCGGAGACGGCGGCCGAGGCGGCGGTCTACTGGGACGGCGGGCTCATCGAGATCAGCGACGACGACGGCGCGACGTGGGAGGACGTCGCGGTCTATGCGGCCCCGGGGTACCGCGGCGCGATCGGCAACACGGTCGACGAGCCGTCCGTGAACCCGCTCGCCGGCCGCCAGGGCTTCGTCGGCGAGAACGAGGCCTGGCCGGATCCGGAGCCGGTCACGCTGGATCTCGGCGCCGCGTTCGCGGGGAAGACGGTGAAGGTCCGCTTCCGCATCGGCACCGACACCTATTCGGGCGATTTCGGCTGGGAGATCGACGACATCGCGGTCCGCGGCATCGAGAACAAGCCGTTCGGCGCGCTCGTCCCCGACGCGCCCGGGTGCGGCGAGCCGCCGGTCGGCGAGGGCGGCGCCGGCGGCGAGGGCGGCGTCGGCGGTGAGGGAGGGGCTCCGAGCGGCGAGGGCGGAGCAGGCGGCAGCGGTGGGGCCGACGCGCCGACCGACAGCACCAGGGTGGTCGCCGAGGGCGACGGCTGCGGCTGCGATGTCGCCGGCGGCGGCGCGACCACGACCGCGGGATCGCTGGGCACGCTCCTGGCGATGGCGATGCTCGGGCTGCGGCGGCGCCGGGGGGCGGCCTGAAGGGCAGGATCGGATGAGGCCGCGGCCTGAGGGGCCGCGGTCCGAGGGGGCGCGTCTGGAGGGGCCGCAGTCCGAGGGGGCGCGTCTGGCGGGGCCGCGGTCCGACGGGGCGCGTCTGGCGGGGCCGCGGTCCGACGGGCCCCGGGCCGTCAGCGCCGGGCGCGGTGCGACGCGGGCGCGCCCACGTCCTGCGGCTCGTCGCTCCAGTCGACAGCGATCGAGTCCTCCCTCGCGCTCGCGGGGCCGTCCCACTCGACGGTGACCGAGCTGCCGCTCATGGACGGATCCTCGCTCCAGTCGACGGCGATGGCGTCGGCGACGGTCGGGCGGCTCGCGGGGCTCGTCGGGATCGTGATGGGCCCGTTGTCCTCGTCCGAGGCGGCCGGTGATCGCTGCCCGTGCAGCGTGATCGCGTCGGGATCGAGCGCGTGCGCGAACCGCGACGCGTACGGGGGCGGCTCGCCGCGCAGGAGGGCGAGCACGTCCTCGAGCATGCGGCGCGCGTCGGGGTAGCGCTGGTCGCGGTCGAAGGCGAGCGCGCGGTCGACGACGAGGCACACGTCGCGCGGCGCGTGCGGCGCGCGCTGCGCGAGCGACGGCGCCGGCTCCCTGCCCATCTTCAGCAGGAGGTCGAAGTCGGTGCTCGCCTCGTGCACGTGGCGGCCGGCGATCAGGCGGAACATGGTGGCGCCGACCGCGAACAGGTCGGCGCGGGTGTCGATGTCGCGGCCCTTGGCCTGCTCCGGCGGCATGTACGGCGTCGTGCCGAGCACGAGGCCCATCCGCGTGAGCTCCCCCTGGAGGCTGGAGTCCTGCCGGATGCGCGCGAGCCCGAAATCGAGGACCTTGATGCGCACGCCGCCGCCGGGCAGGGGCGTGGCCGCGGCGTCGTCGCGGACGACGTACAGGTTGGGCGGCTTGATGTCGCGGTGGATGATCCCCTGCGCGTGCGCCGCGCCGAGCGTGTCGAGCACCTGCGCGGTGAAGCGGAGCACCTCGGCCAGCGGGATGCCGCCGAGGCGGCGCTCGCGCTCGGCGAGCGACTCGCCCTCGAGCAGCTCCATCACCAGGAAGGGCGCCCCGTCCTCGGCGACGTCGATGTCGCGGATCTCGACGGCGCCCGGGTGATGGAAGCGGTTCGCGGCCTGCGCCTCGCGCTCGAACCGGTCGCAGATCTCCTTCGACTTCGCGGCCTGGGGGTGCAGGATCTTGAGCGCGTCGCGGCGCCCGATGCGGTGGACGCCGACGTAGACCGCGGCCATGCCGCCGGCGCCGAGCAGCCGCTCCAGCGTCCACTTGTTGCGGATGGTGATCCCCACGCGTCGTAGGGCCGTGTCGCTGCTCATGAGGTCCTTGCGCCCATGGAAGCGGCGCGGCCGCACGCGGTCAAGCGTATGCTCCGCGCGCGCGGGAAGGTCATAGCGCGATGGCGAAACCGGACAGGCAGAGCGGGCGGCAGTACACCGAGGCCGAGGTGCGGGCCATCCTGGGGCGCGCGCTGCGAGACGCGCAGGCGCGTGACGTCAGCCATGACGAGCTGGTCGCGGCGGCCGAGGAGATCGGCATCTCGCGGGACGCGATCGAGGCCGCGTCGCGCGACGTCGAGCATGTCCGGGGGGAGGAGGAGGCGCGCGCGGAGATCGTCGCGCGCCGGCGCAGGGGCTTCCGCTCGCACCTGTTCTCGTTCGTCGCCGTGAACGCGTTCCTCTTCGCGGTCAACGCGCTCACGCCCGGGCCGTGGTGGTTCTTCTGGCCGCTGCTCGCATGGGGCCTGGGGCTCGCCTTCCATGCGCGCGCCGCGCTCTCCAGCGACGTGTCCCCGCGGCGGCTCCGGCGGGAGCTCGAGCGCAGCGCCGCGCGGGCCCGGCGGGAGCAGGAGCGGCGGCTGAAGGAGCAGCGCAGGGTCGAGCGCCTCGAGCGCAAGCAGCGCCTCGAGCGGAGCGCGGAAGAGCTCGGGCACGCCGTCGAGGAGGGCGTCGCGACGGTGCTCTCGCGGATCGCGCAGGAGATCCGCGGCAGCGCTCCGCCGCCGCCGGCGCCGCCGGAAGACGCGGCGCGCCGGCAGCGGATCGCGCCGCTCGACGAGGACGGCGCCGAGTCCGAGGCGCGCGGCGAGGAAGAGGAAGAAGAGGCGGATCGCGCGGCGCGGCAGGGTCGCGGCCGGCGCTGACGGCGCGGCGCGGCTGGCCGGCCGGAGATAGGCCGAGCTGGTGCCAGCAGGCGCTGTGCGCCCGCGGAACATGCCAGATCGTTCGGCAGGCAAGACGATGAACATCGGACGCGGGAAATTCGCGAGACACCGGGGCGCAGGCGGCGGTCGCTACGCCGCGGTGGAGCTCCACGTGCACGAGGGCTCGACCTCCACAATCGACTTTGCTTGCTCCGGGGCGGGCTTCAGGAGCCAGGGGTCTATCGAAGAGGCTCCGGCGGTCGGATACGACGACTGGAAGCGCGGCGCGGAAAACGGCGTTCGCTACGCGTTTCGCGTCCTCGGCGCGGAGCCTCGTCATGTGACAGTCACGAAGATCGAAGGGATGAGCTCAGACACGAGCCCCGCCGCCGTTGGAGCTGCCGCGGTGATGGCCGTCTTCGATGCGCTTGCCATCGAGCCTCCGGAGCGCCTTGGCCCCAAGCTGATCGATCTTGTTTTCGCCGGCGACCTCGACGCGGAGTTCCCGCCGTAGGCCTCGGGTAGAACCGCAAATGAAGGTCGTCGTTCTGGAAGGAGAGGCTCATGCGACTGATAGGAATGCTCGATTCGCCTTATGTCAGAAGAGTTGCCGTGTCTCTGGAATGTCTCCGCGTCCCGTTCGAGCACGAGGCGGTCTCGGTGCTCGCTACATTCGAGAAGTTCCAGAGCATCAACCCGGTTGTAAAGGCGCCGACGCTCGTCTGCGACGATGGCGAGATCCTGATGGACTCGTCCTTGATTCTTCAATTCGTCGAGGCCTCGGCGGCCCAAGGAAGGTCCTTGTGGTCCGCAGATCCCGCAGGAAAGCAGCATGAGTTCCGGGCTGTGGGTCTGGCGCTGGCGGCCTGTGAGAAGAGCGTGCAGCTCGTCTACGAGCGGAATCTACGCCCCAAGGAGGCGCAGTATGAGCCGTGGTTGGAGCGTGTGACGGGCCAGCTGCTGGCGGCGTATTCGGGGTTAGAGGGCGAGGTCCAGCGCAGGCCGGAGGTGTTTTCGGCTTTGCACTGCCAGGCATCCATCTCGGCCGCCGTGGCATGGCAGTTCACGCAGTCCATGCTGGCGTCGATCGTTCCGGCTTCGCATCACCCTGGCCTGGTCAGCTTGTCGACGCGGCTTGAACGCACTCCCGAGCTCCAGAAGTATCCACCCGTCGGTCCCGGCGTGTCGGCGGCCAACAGGTGACCGCGCGGTGACGCCGCTACTCGGTCTCTCGCCCGCCGAGCGGCGCCTCGCCGGATTCAGGGCCGAGCCGCTCGACCTCGCTCCAGAGGGAGTCGAGGTCGAGCGTGAGCCCCTCGAGGCCCGGCACGCCGGAGACCACGCCGTCCGCCGCGGCGAGCGCGTGCACGTAGCGGCCGTCCGGGCCGAGCTCGAGGAGAGCGAGCGTCGCTGCCTGCGGGTCGATGAGCCAGTACCAGCGCACCCCGAAGAGCGCGTATTCGTGCAGCTTCTCCACGCGGTCCCGGCGGGCGTCGCGCGGCGAGGGAGAGATCACCTCGACCATGATGTCGGGCGGGACGTGGATCACGCCGCGGCGCGGCGGCTTGCGGCTCCCAGGCAGGTACGCGGAGGCGTCGGGCTTCCGGCCGGAGGAGGAGGTCACGGCGAACTTCGCCTCGGAGCCCAGCACCAGCCCGCCCCGCGAGATCAGCCAGCTCCGGAGCACCCCGATGACCCAGGTCACGATGACCTCGTGAACCGCGTCCGGCACCTCTTCCTCCGCAAGCACGCCATCCACGAGCTCGCCCGGCTCGTCTTCCGGCAAACAGATCCAGCCGGCGAGGGTCAGCCTTGGCCTGGCCGGCGCCTCGCTGTCCGCGCTCTGCCTGAGCACGACTGCGCTTTGATCCATCACGATGGCGTCCAGCGTAGCACGCCGTCGTCGGTCTCCGGGAGGATCGTCCCGGCCCAGCGGCCGCCCGGCGCTCTCTTCTCCTCCCACCCTTCCTGCCACCCTTCCTCCCGCCCTCCCGCTTCCGCCCCACGGCCGCCCCGGCTACCCTCGGCGGGATGTTTCACCCCGTCGTGGACCGGTGGTTCCGCGGTCGCTTCGGCGCCCCCGCCCCCGCGCAGGAGCGCGCCTGGCCGGTCATCGCGGCCGGACACGACACGCTGATCAGCGCGCCGACGGGCGCCGGCAAGACGCTCGCGGCCTTCCTCTTCTGCCTCGACCGGCTCGTCCGTGACGCGACGCGAGGCGCCCTCGAGGACCGCACCGACGTCCTCTATATCTCGCCGCTGAAGGCGCTCTCCCACGACGTCCACCGCAACCTCGAGCAGCCGATCGCCGAGATCTCGGCGGCCATGCGGGAAGCGGGCCTGCCCGCGCCGGGCATCCGGGCCGTCGTGCGGACCGGCGACAGCCCCGCGCAGGAGCGGCGCGCCATGGCCGCCCGGCCGCCGCACGTGCTCGTCACCACGCCGGAGTCGGCGTTCATCCTGCTGACGAGCGAGTCGGGGCGGCGCGCGCTCTCCGGGGTGCGCACCGTGATCCTCGACGAGGTCCACGCGATCGCCGGGGACAAGCGCGGCGCCCACCTCGCGCTCACGCTCGAGCGGCTCGAGGACCTCGTGGTCAGCCGCGGCGGCGCCCGGCCGCAGCGCGTGGGCCTCAGCGCCACGGTGCGCCCGATCGAGGTCGCCGCCCGGCTCGTCGCCGGCGCGCGCGAGCTGCCCCGGATCGTCGACGTCGGGCAGCGGCGAGACCTCGACCTCGCCGTCGAGGTGCCCCGCGACGAGCTCGGCGCGGTCCGCACCCACGCGCTGTGGACCGCGATCTACGACCGCATCGCGGCGCTCGCGGCGGGAGCGCGGTCGACCCTGGACTTCGTCAACACGCGCCGCCTCGTCGAGCGGGTCGCGCACGCGCTCGCCGAGCGGATCGGCGAGGACGTCGTGGCGGCCCACCACGGCAGCCTCTCGCGGGCCCGGCGGCTCGCGGCGGAGCGGCGGCTCAAGGCGGGGGAGCTCCGCGTCGTGGTCGCGACCGCGTCGCTCGAGCTCGGCATCGACGTGGGCGCGGTCGACCTCGCCTGCCTCGTGGGCTCGCCGCGGTCGATCAACGTCGCCCTCCAGCGCATCGGCCGCTCGGGCCACGCGCTCGCGGCGACGCCGCGCGGGCGGCTCTTCCCGCTGACGCGCGACCAGCTCGTCGAGTGCGCGGCGATCGTGCGCGCGGCGCGGCGCGGCGAGCTCGACCGGATGGCGTCGCGCGAGGGGCCGCTCGACGTGCTGGCGCAGCAGATCATCGCCGCGTGCGCGTGCGAGGAGCGGGACGAGGAGGGGCTCTACGCGCTCGTCCGCCGGGCCGCGCCGTACGAGGGCCTGTCGCGCCGCGACTTCGACGCGGTCGTGGCCATGGTGTCGGGCGGCGCCGCGGGCTCGGGCGACGAGGGCGCCTCCGCCGCCCGGGGCGCGCGGCAGCGGGCCGGGGCGCTCGTCTACCGCGACGCCATCGGGGGGCGGCTGCGCGGGCGGCGCGGCGCGCGGCTCGCGGCGCTCACGTCGGGCGGGGCGATCCCGGACATCGCGGCCGTGGACGTGGTGCTCCAGCCCGACGGCACGAAGGTCGGCACGCTCGACGAGGACTTCGCGATCGAGTCGTCCGGCGGCGACGTGTTCCTGCTGGGCAACACGTCGTGGCGCGTGCTCCGGCTGGAGGGCGGGCAGATGTGGGTCGAGGACGCCCACGGCGCCGCGCCGACGGTGCCGTTCTGGCTCGGGGAGGCGCCCGCGCGCACGCCGGAGCTCTCGGCCGAGGTCGCGGCGCTCCGCGCCGAGGTCGCCGCGCGCCTCGACGAGGAGCGGGCCGAGGGCGCGCGGCCCGGGGCGCCGCGCGGCGAGGGCGGCGGCGAGGACACGCGCGCGGCGCGATCGCGGGCGGCGCGCTGGCTCATGCAGGAGTGCGCGCTCGACGCGCGCGGGGCGCTGCTCGTGCGCGACTACATCGAGGCGGGGCGCGCGGCGCTCGGCGCGGTCCCGGGCGGGGCGACCGTCGTGGTCGAGCGCTTCTTCGACGAGGCCGGGGGGCAGCAGATCGTCGTGCACTCGCCGCTCGGCGGCCGCGTGAACCGCGCGCTCGGGCTCGCGCTCCGCAAGCGCTTCTGCCGCTCGTTCGACTTCGAGCTCCAGGCGGCGGCGACCGACGACGGCGTGCTGCTCTCGCTGTCGGCGGAGCACGGGATCCCGATCGAGGAGGTGCTGGATCTCGTCCGCCCCGAGGGCCTCGAGGAGGTGCTCGTCCAGGCGGCGCTCCAGGGCCCGATGTTCCGCACGCGCTTCCGCTGGGCCGCGTCCCGCGCGCTGGCGCTGCTCCGCTTCCGGGGGGGCCGGCGGGTGCCGCCGGCGCTCCAGCGCATGCGCGCCGACGACCTGCTGCTCTCGATCTTCCCCGAGCAGCAGGGGTGCCAGGACAACCACGGGCTCTTCGCGCACGTCGAGCCGCCGGACCACCCGCTCGTGCGCGAGGCGCTGCGCGACTGCCTGACCGAGCTGATGGATGTCGAGGGGCTGCGCGGGCTGCTCGTCGGCCTGCGCAGCGGGGCGATCCGGGTCGTGGCGCTCGACACGCCGGAGCCGAGCGTCTTCTCGCACGAGATCCTGAACGCGAACCCCTACGCGTTCCTCGACGACGCCCCGCTGGAGGAGCGGCGCGCCCGCGCGGTCCGGGTGCGGCGCGGGCTCCCGGCGGAGGTCGCCGAGCGGCTGGGCGGGCTCGATCCGGAGGTCATCGCCGAGGTGATCGCCGAGGCGCGGCCGGACGCGCGCGACGCGGACGAGCTGCACGAGCTCCTGCTCGACCGGGTGGCGTTCCCCGCGGAGGAGGGGATCCGGAGCGGCTACGCGCGGCTCTTCGAGGCGCTCTGCGCGGCCGGGAGGGCGGCGGAGGCGCGCGCGTCGCTGGACGTGGGCGGCGCGGGCGGCGGCGGCTCGCCGGGCGCGCCGCACTGGGTCGCGACGGAGCGGCGGCCGCTGGTCGAGGCGATCTGGCCGGAGGCCGTGTTCGCGCCCGACGTC
>JAICEP010000139.1 GCA_025924095.1 Sorangium sp. | reverse complement strand
CCCTGCCCGTCGCCCCGGAGAGCGCGGCGCCTTCCGACGCGCCGCCGGCGGACGGCGCCGCGGGCGACGCGAGCGCTGGCAACGAGCGGCGCCGCGGCGCGCCCGGCGAGACGACGAGCGATCTGGCGACGACGGCGGCGAGGGCGGCCCTCGACGCGGCCGGCCTCGGGCCGCGCGACCTCGAGATGATCATCCTCGCCACGTCGAGCGGCGACGCGCCGATGCCCGCGACGGCGGTGTACGTGCAGCAGAAGCTCGGCGCAGAGCTCATCCCGTCGTTCGACCTCTCCGCGTCGCTGACGGGTCTCCTCTACGGGCTGTCGGTGGCGAGCCAGTTCGTCATGGCGGGGACCATGAAGCACGTCCTCGTGATCGGCGCGGACCTGCTCTCGCGCCGCATGGATCCGCGCGATCGGGCCTCGGTCCAGCTCCTCGGCGACGGCGCCGGCGCGGTCGTGGTCGGGCCGGCGGCCGGCGACGGGCGCGGGATCCTGAGCGTCAGCCTCCGGGCCGACGGGAAGAGAGCCGACGTGCTCCAGGTGCCCGGCGGCGGATCCGCGGAGCCGCTCACGCTCGAGCGGCTCGCCGACCGGCGGCAGTACCTGCGCGTGAAGCAGCCCGAGCTGCGGCAGGCGGCGGAGGAGCACCTCGGCGCGCAGGCCCTCGCGGCGCTCGAGGCGGCCGGGCTCGCGCCCGCGGACGTCGACTGGGTGATCCCGCACCACGCCGACCCCCAGCTTGCCGCGCACCTCGCCGATCGCCTCGGGTGCCCGCGGCAGCGCGTCCTCGGCGCGCTCGACGGCGAGGGCGCGGCCGGCGCCAACGCCGGCTCGGTCGCCATGGTGCTCGACGAAGCGCTCCGCGACGGGCGGATCCTGCCCGGGCATCACGTGCTGCTGTGCGCGCTCGGCGGCGGGCTCACGTGGGGCAGCGCGGTCGTCCGCATGTGATTCGACCGGGGCGAGGCCGAGCGCGGCCCGCCCGGCGCGCGCGTCGATGCGGCGCGCGCCGAGCTTCGCTGAACGGCTGCTCGATGGCGGAGCGCGCGCAGCAGGTGTCGTCCGCGCGCGACGTCCTCCGCGCGCGCCGCGACCTCCGCGATGGACGTTGCGGGGCCACGCGTGCCCGGCTCGACCTCGAGCCGCTCGTGCCAGAGCGTCCCGACCCGCGCGACGGTCAGCGCGGGCGCGCGGGGCTGGAGGATGCAGAGCTCGCCGCCCACCTCCGCGGGGGGAGCGAGGCTGTCGCGGCAGAAGCGATGAAGTGCGCGGCGGCGGTCGAGCGCAGGGCGCGCGATCGTCTGTTGTGCTCACCCAACCTCACACGCTCGGCCCTGCACGATAGGAGTCCCCCGTCTTGCGCCAGTGGGGGGACCTGTTATCGTGCGCCCTTCGTCCTGTTCAGGAGAACTCATGATCGACGCTCCCCTTTACAAAGATGCCAAGCAACCCGTGGGCAAGCGGGTGGAAGACCTCCTGAGTCGGATGACCCTGGACGAGAAGGTCGGCCAGCTCATGCAGCTGGACGCGCAGGGAGATCTGGAGGACGCGATCGGGCGCATGAAGGTCGGCAGCCTCCTGCACTGCAACGGGAAGGACGCGGACGCGGCGATAAGGCGCGCGCTGGGCACCCGGCTCGGCATTCCGGTGCTGATGGCCGATGACGGGATTCATGGTCACTCCTTCTGGGCGGGCGCAACGATCTTCCCGACGCAGCTCGGCATGGCGTGCAGCTGGGACACAGGTCTTCTGGAGCAGGTCGCCCGGGTCACCGCCGCCGAGATGCGGGCGACCGGGCTCAAGTGGACGTTCTCTCCTGTCCTGTGCCTGACGCGTGATCTTCGCTGGGGCAGGGTGGGGGAGACGTTCGGCGAGGATCCCTACCTCATCGGGGAGCTCGCGTGCGCGATGGTCAAGGGCTATCAGGGCAAGGGCCTCGACGATCCGGACGCGGTGCTGGCCACGGCCAAGCACTACGCGGGCTACTCGGAGACGCTGGGCGGCCGTGACGCCTCGGAGGCGAACATCTCGCGGCGCTACCTGCGCTCGTATTTCCTGCCACCCTTCGAGAAGGCCGCGCAGAGCGGCTGCATGGCGTTCATGACAGGATATCAGTCCATGGACGGGATACCGGCCACCGCCAACCGCTGGCTCCTGACCGAGGTCCTCAAGGAGGAGTGGGGCTTCGAGGGGATCGTCGTGACCGACTGGAACAACGTGGCCAATCTCGTGCTCGATCAGAAGGTCTGCAAGGACATGGCCGAGGCGGCCACGGTGGCGATCCGGAGCGGCAACGACCTGATGATGGCGACCCCGGAGTTCTACGAGGGGGCGCAGGAGGCGGTGCGCCGCGGGCTCCTGGCCGAGGCCGAGATCGACGCGGTGGTGCGGCGCGTCCTCTCGCTCAAGCTCTCCCTCGGGCTCTTCGAGGACCCCGGGTACAGCAGCGAGCGGCGGATCAAGGAGATCATCGGGTGCGCGGCCCACCGGGAGCTCAACCTGGAGGTGGCGCGGGCGTCGCTTGTGCTGCTGAAGAACGACGGCCTCTTGCCGCTCGCGGACGGCGCGGGCTCCCCGGCGGCGAGCGACGCCGCTCGCGGGGCGGGCGCGGCGCCGGGGCCCTTGCGGCGGATCGCGGTGATCGGACCCAACGCGGACGACCCGATCGCGCAGCTGGGCGACTGGTCGCTCGGGTCGGGCCAGATGAGCGGCGGCAACGGCCCCCAGCACCCCCGCTCGAGCATCGTCACGATCGTGGAGGGGATACGGGAGCTCGCGCCCCCGGGGTGCGAGGTGGTCCATGCTGCGGGGTGCTCGGTCCTCAGCGAGGACGAGTCGGGCATCCCCGCGGCGGTCGAGCTGGCCCGGGGCGCCGACGTGGTGGTCCTGGTCGTCGGGGATCGGATCGAGCTCATCGGCGAGACGAAGAGCACGGCGACCCTGGAGCTCATGGGCGGGCAAAGGGCCCTGGCGGACGCGATCGCCAGGACGGGCGTGCCCACGGTCGTGGTCCTCGTCAACAGCAAGCCGCTGGTGATGCCGCGCTCGGTGCTCGGCACGTCGGCCATCGTCGAGGCGTTCAATCCGGGGATGATGGGCGGGCGGGCGGTGGCCGAGGCGCTGTTCGGGCGGATCAACCCCTCTGGCAAGCTGACGATCTCGTTTCCCTACCACGTG
Source organism: Sorangium sp. (assembly GCA_025924095.1). GTDB lineage: Bacteria > Myxococcota_A > Polyangia > Polyangiales > Polyangiaceae > Sorangium. The sequence goes on along the minus strand of JAICEP010000139.1, from coordinate 9,360 downwards.
GGCCAGCAGCCGGTGTTTTACAACCAGGCCCGCGGCCAGCACGGGAGCCGCTACGCCGACCTCACGCAGGAGCCGGCGTTCGCGTTCGGCTTTGGCCTCAGCTATACGCGCTTTGCGTACGCCGACCTGGAGGTCCTGACGCCCAGCGTGGGGCGAGACGGCGTGGCCTCGTTCGAGGTGACGATCACCAACACAGGAGAGCGCGAGGGGGTCGAGATCGCCCAGCTGTACATCGAAGATCGGGTGACGTCGTCCACGTGGGCGCTGAAGGAGCTCAAGGCCTTTCGCCGCCTGCGCCTGGCCGCGGGCGAGGCGCGCACGGTGCGGTTCGACGTCCCCGCCTCGGCGCTGTCCCTGATCGACGCCGAGGGGCGCCGCGTGGTGGAGCCGGGGGAGTTCCGCGTCCACATCGGCGCGTCGTCCCGGCCACAGGACCTGCTGAGCGCCGGCTTCGACGTGGCGTAGAGCAGACGTGGCGTAGAGCAGACGTGGCGTAGAGCATTTGACCACTACCCCCGACAGGCTCTGGTTTGAGTTTCAATTCTCGCCGGATGCCGTCAAGGCCCCGGCGCTCGAGGAGGTGAGGGACCGATGACGGCGAAGAGAGTGGCGCTGGTGACGGGCGCGAGCACGGGGATCGGCCGGAGCGTGGCGGAGGCGCTCGCGCGGAACGGCTATGTGGCCTTCGCGGGCATGCGCGATCCCGATGGCAAGAACCGGGCGGCGCGCGACGAGGTGGCCGGCCTGGCGGCCGCGGGCGTCCCCATCGAGGCGGTCGCGCTCGACGTGACGGACGACGCCTCCGTGGCCGCGGCGGTCGCGACGGTGGTGGAGAAGGCGGGGCAGATCGACGTGCTCCTGAACAACGCGGGCAACAGCCTGATCGGGCTGACCGAGTGCAGCAGCATCGATCAGCTGCGACGGCTCTTCGAGACGCACGTCTTCGGGACGCAGCGTATCTGTCGCGCCGCGTTGCCGCACATGCGCCGGCGAAAGACGGGGGTGCTCGCCTTCACGTCCAGCATGGGAGGGCGCATCCTCATGCCGCGGTCGGCGCACTACTGCGCGGCAAAAGCCGCGATGGAGATGATGGCCGAGGGCTACCAGCGCGAGCTCGGGTCGCTCGGGATCGACGTCGTGATCCTGGAGCCGGGCCTGGTCCAGACGAAGATCTTCGACAACGCCTGGCTGAACGACGACGAGGCGCGCGCCGCCGAGTACGGGGCGCTCGGCGGCGTGGCGCGCGCCGCTGTCGAGATGGCCAAGACCCTGAAAGGACCCGACCCGGCGGAGCTCGCGGACGTGCTGCTGAAGCTCCTCGAGATGCCGCACGGCCAGCGGCCGCTGCGCACGACGTTCGGCATGGACGCGGCGCTGGTCAACCCCGCGAACCTCGCCGCGGACGAGGCCACCCGGGCGCTGTTCGCCATGTACGGGGGCTAGACGACGTTCAACGGTTCGATGCTCTAGCGCCGCCCTGCGCTCTCCGGCCGCGCCCCGGGCCCGGCCGCCGCCGCCGATCGGCCGCGGATGTCCTGCGGCGTGGGCAGGTACTCGAGCGTCACCCAGGTCTCGCCCCCCGCCGCGCGCATCGCCCCGCGGTACAGGTGGTAGTCCACCGATTCGAACGTGGCCGTGACGGTCTCGGCCGCGGCGCCCGGCGCGGGGGCGAACGTGCCGTCGAACCGGATGCTGCGGTGATCGATCGGGGTCAGCGCCCCGTCGATGCGCCGGGGCTCCCCGACGCTCTCGAGCCGCCGCCCACCATCGCCCGGATCGGTGATCCGGCACGGGAGCCGCGGCTCCTCGCGATCGCCGTGGTGGAACCGGCAGAAGAACTCGCCGACCCTCACCTCGAAGAGAGGCCGCTCCGGCGGGATGATCGCCCGCGAGTCCACGAACGCCGCCGTGGAGGGCCGGGCCGCGGCGCAGCCCACGAGACCGACCAGCGCGAGCCCGGGCAGAGACCACGGATGACCGAATGCCGTATTCTCCCGCGGCATCTCGGCTATCCTGGACGCCGCCCGGCCGATGTCGACCCCACGCAAGCGCACGCGCCCCGGGCCCGGCTCACCGGCGCTCGCCCTGCTCGCCGTGCTCCTCGCGGGGTGCGCCGTGAGCCCGAGCAGCGCCCCCGGCCATCCGGATCGCGCAGCGCTCGCCGGGAGCAGGCCCGCGGGGCAGCGAGGTCAGGCGCCGGTGACGGTCACGGCCGACCGCGGCGTCCTGCGCGACGGCATCGTCTCCCTGGGCGTGCCGTTCCCGCCCGGCGTGCTCCTCGACCCGGCGCACCTCCGCGTCCTCGACCCCGCCGGCGTCGAGGTGAGCCTCCACGCCGCCTCGATCGCGACCTGGCCCGCGGACGGCTCGCAGCGCGCCGTGCTGGTGGCGTGGCGCGCCTCCCTGGATCAGGGCGCCTCGGCGACCTTCTCCCTGGAGTACGGCGCGCCGAGCCGCCGCGACGCCGGCGCGCTCGCGCCCAGCCCGGACGGCCCCGCGGTCGCCCGGCTGCCGCCGTCCTGGTACGCGAGGAGCCGCGTGATCGGCTACCAGATCACCGCGGACCAGAACACGGCGTTCAAGGTCTGGGAGGACAAGAGCGAGCGCTACCTCGCCGAGATGACGCCCGCCTGGCAGGCCTATGGCATCGGCTGCGGCGCGACGGCCATGGAGCGCACCTATTACGACGCGCCGCACGCGCTGTTCCAGCGCTTCATCCATCACGGCACGCCCGGCGCGTACCGGCGCGCGCGCGAAGAGTCGACCTGGTACCGCGGGAACGAGCTCCGCTGGTTCGCAGGCGGCGAGGTGGCCCTCTACGCGTGCGCCGATCGCTGGGACCCGGCGACGCCCATGGACTGGAGGCATCTGCGCAACATGCTCGGCCAGGGGATGCTCGACGACTACCTGCTCACGGGCGATCCGCAGGCGCTCCGCGCGCTCCGCGCGCTGGGCGAGGCGTACCTGCGGAACCTGCCCGCCCTGAGGGCAGGGGACAAGCCGCAGATCAAGGGCACCGAGCGCAACCTCGCGTGGACGCTGATGGGCCTCGCCAGCTACTACGCGGCCGAGCCGCGCCCCGACGTGCGCGAGGCGCTCGTCGCGCTGATCGGCACGGCCTTCGCGTGGCAGCGCGCGAGCCGGAGCGGCGCCTTCGAGCACGACATCCACGCTCCGGATCCCGAGGAGTGCGGGCGGGGCCCGCGCGGGGGCTCGCCGTTCATGACCTCGCTGGTCGTCGAAGGCCTGATGGACGCGTGGCTGCTCCTCCGCGATCCGCGCATCCCCGAGATCGTGGTCAGGGCCGCGGCGTGGTACCGCGACCACGCGATCAACCGCGATGGCGTCGCCTTCCAGTATCTCTGGGGCTGCGAGGACGTCGCGTACCAGAGCAGCGCGTGGGCGACGCTCAACCTGCTCATCTCCCACGTCTTCGGCGCGGCTTACCTGGTCTCGGGCGACACGACGTGGCTCGACTTCGGCGACCGCATGGCCCGTCACGGCATCGAGCACCTCTATGCGGGACGGCCGAAGAACTGGACCCAGGGCACGCGCGGCTTCCTGAAGTACATGGGCTACCGCGCTGAAGGCCGCTCTCCCTAGCCATGCTGAACACCCTTCTCCGCCTCTCCCCGCTCCGCCCCGCCGTTCGCCTCGAGACCGTCCAGCGGCGCGACTTCACCGAGCAGCGCCTGCGCGAGCTCCACGCCCTCGCGAACGCGCTCATGGCCGAGGACTTCGACCACTTCCGCGTCCACGCCGAGACCAACGATGTCGTCCATGTCTTCCGCCGCGCCGACTCGGGCGCGATCGTCGGATTCCAGTTCTGGAAGACCGCGCCCCTCGCTCTGCCTCGCAGCCGGGCCATCGTCGGAGGGAAGCTGCGGATCTCGCCCGAATTCCGGACCCGCGGGCTGCACCTCGCCTCCGGACTCCTGTTCTTGATCGAGACGAAGCGCCGCGCGCCGCGGACTCGCCTGTACCGGCTCTCGCTCGCCAGCCTCTTCGGGTTCGTCTCCATCACCGAGGCGCTCGCGCGCTACGAGCTCTTCGATCCGAAGCGCCGGGGCACCGCCGAGGACGAGGCCGTGCGCGAGGCGCTCCTCACGCTCGCCAGGGAGAGCGACTACCGCGTGGACGACGAGACCGGCCTCGTCTTCGTCGACATCTTCATGACCGAGGAGACGCTGCGCCGCTATCCAGCGCGCTACTTCGACCGCCCGGCCGCGAGGCGCTACGCCGCGGTCAACCCGGGCTTCCGCACGAACGGCTGCTACGTCAGCTTCTGGTGCCGCTTCACCAGCGATAACCTCCTCGCCATGACCCGCGCGGTCGCGAGCAAGCTCTTCCGCCAGGTCGCCCCCGTCAATCCGCCGCCCGACGCTCGATAGCCTGTCGCGATGGCGGCGCGATGGCCCTGCGGAACAGGCGATCCTCCCATCCGGCCACCCTTGCGCTGTACGGGATCGGCCATCCGGCGCGAAAATCCCCGGGGCCTCCTCCGATCCGCCACATCTCGCGCGCGGCCCGGCCACGGCGCCGCGCCACGCTCCGTCTCATGACCGACCTCTCTCCCACCGGCGTCGTGGTCCGCCCGGGGGCCGCTGGCCGCCTGCGCCGGCTCGGCGCCGCCGCGCTGTCCCTGCTCGTCGCGACGGCCGTCTGGCTTCCCAGTCTCCAGCTCTTCTTCCGGCACGAGCCGGGCGAGCACCGCGCTTCCGGCGCGCTCTCGCCGCGCGGAGAGGCGCTGCTCGCGCATCAGCTCTCGCTCTGGGACGAGGGCGGCGCCGCGCAGGACGCGGCGCTCGCGCGGATGCGGGCCACGAACGCGGAGTGGGATTTCATGGGACGGACCTTCCTCGTCCTCGGCCTCGCCAACGCCGCGCTGCGGGATCCAGGCGCCGAGGCGCGCCACCTCGCCGTCATCGACCGGATCGTCGACGAGACCCTCGCGCTCGAGCGCGAGCGGGGGATGCTGCACTTCATGATGCCCTACGCCACGCGGGGGCCGTTCGTGCAGCAGCCTGCGCGCAGCCTCTTCGTGGACGGCGAGATCGCGCTCATGCTGGGCGCCCGCGCGCTTGTCGCGCGGCGCGCCGATCTCGAGGCCGAGCTCGACGCGCGCGTCGCCGAGATGCGGTCCCGCATGGAGCGGAGCCCCATGCTGTCGGCCGAGAGCTACCCCGACGAGTGCTGGACCTTCTGCAACACGCTCGCCCTCGGCGCGATGCGCATGGCCGACGCGCTGCGCGGCGAGCGCCGAGGCCTGGATCTCGGCCGCCGCTGGCTCGCGGCGGCGCGCGCCCGCCTGGTGGACCCGAGGACGGGGCTGCTCGTGTCGAGCTACACCCACGACGGCAGGATCCTGGACGGCCCGGAGGGATCGTCCCTCTGGCTCGTCGCGCACGCGCTGCTCCTGATCGACCCTGATTTCGCCCGCGATCAGTACGCGCGGGCGCGCCGTGAGCTCGGCGCGGAGCTCCTCGGCTTCGGCTGGGCGCGCGAGTGGCCGCGGTCCTGGTCCGGCCCGGAGGACGTGGACTCGGGCCCGATCGTGCCCCTCGTCGGGGCCAGCGCCGGCTCGAGCGGCCTCGCGCTGCTCGGCGCAGCGGCCTTCGGCGACGCGCCGTACCTCGGGACGCTGCTCACCTCGCTCGACCTGGCCGCGTTCCCGATCCGCGAGGGCGGCCGGCTGCGCTACGCCGCGAGCAACCAGGTCGGCGACGCGGCGCTGCTCTATGCGCTGAGCTTCGGCCCGCTCTGGCAGCGGATCGCCGCCGCGGGAGGCGCCCCGTGAGCCGCCTGCTCGCCCTCGGCGCCGCGCTGCTCGTGGCCGCCTTCGCCGCCTGCCACCTGCTCGGCCTGCGCGAGCACGTCTCCGTGCTGAGCGGCACCGCCCCGCCCGGCAGCGGGGGAGACGCCTCGCTCGGCGTCGCCTACGCGCTCTCGTGGTTCGGCGGCGTGGTCTTGGCGCCGATCCTCGCGATCGCGGCGGGCGTGCTCGCGGCCGTCGACCGGCTCCGATCGCGATAGGCGGGCTGCTCTTCCCGCAGCACAGCGGCAGCAGCCTGCTGCCTGCGAAACAGGCGAGCCGCCGGGCGGGCCTGCGTCGCGCGACGTCGCCCGGAGGCGCGCCGGGCGCAGGACGACAGGGCGACGCGCAGGCCGGCGTGCGCCATCCCACCTGCGGCGGTGGGGTGAGAAGAGAATGGAATGAAACATGCTCTGCCACGGCTCCCGCGACGCGCGAAGACCCAGGCGTCGTGTCTGCGGATGAAAGGGAGCTGATCTTGGACCTCGAACTCACCGGCAAAGCGGCACGGCGCCCCGGCGGATCAACCACAGAGGCACGGAGAGCACAGGTCTCGGTATCTCTCCCTCTCTCCCTCTGTGCTCTCCGTGCCTCTGTGGTTGAATCTGTCTCTCTCCTTTCTTCCCAAAGCGCTTCACTCCGCTCGGCGTGCCCGATTGACATCCCGAGCCACCCTGCCCGAAGCTCTACGGGCAACTCCCGAAGAAATCACGGAACACCATGACCCTCCCGACCACCCGCCTCGGCCGTACCGGCCTCACCGTTTCTCGCCTGTGTCTCGGCACGATGACGTTCGGTTTCCAGACGGATGAGGAGACCTCCCGCGCCATCCTCGACAAGGCCGCCGGCGCCGGCGTCAACTTCCTCGACACGGCCGATGTCTATCCGCTGGGCGGCGGCCTGCCTACCGCCGGGCGCACCGAGGAGATCGTCGGCCGCTGGCTCAAGGGCAAGCGCGACCGCTTCATCCTCGCCACAAAGTGCGTCGGCCGCGTCGGCCCGAACGAGTGGGATCAGGGCGCGTCGCGCAAGCACATCCTGGACGCCATCGACGCCTCGCTGCGCCGGCTCGGCACCGACTACGTGGATCTCTATCAGCTCCACTCCGACGACCGCAACACGCCCATCGACGAGACGCTGGAGGCGCTCGACACCGTGGTTCGCTCGGGCAAGGCGCGGTACATCGGCGTATCCAACTACCTGGCGTACCGCCTGGCGCGCGCGCTCGGCCGCTCCGAGGCGCGCGGGCTCGCGCAGCTCGTGTCCGTGCAGCCGCGCTATGCGCTGCTGTTCCGGGAGATCGAGCGCGAGCTGCTCCCGCTCGCGCAGGAGGAGGGCCTCGGCGTGATCCCGTACAACCCGCTCGCCGGCGGGTTCCTCACGGGCAAGCACCGCCGCGGCGAGCCGACGCCGGGCACGCGCTTCACGCTCGGCGCGGCGGCGAGCAACTACCAGCAACGCTACTGGAACGAGCGCGCGTTCGCGACCGTGGAGAAGCTGGAGGGTATCGTCGCCGAAGCAGGCCAGTCGCTCACGACCGTCGCCGTCGCGTGGGTGCTCGCGAACCCGGTCATCACCTCGGCCATCATCGGCGCCAGCCGGCCCGACCAGCTGGACGCCACGCTCGCCGCGGCCGAGCTCGCGCTCGATCCGCAGCTCAAGGCCCGGCTCGACGAGGCGACGGCGGAGTTCCGCCGCGGCGACGCGCAGCGCTGAGTGCCTTGGCTATGCGTAGTGGTGCCCCGCGCCCTCGGTCGACAGCGGCAGCTCGACGCAGAAGGTCGAGCCCAGGCCGACCTCGCTCGACAGGCGAATTCGTCCGCCGTGCGCCTCGACGATGGTGCGCGCGATAAAGAGGCCGAGCCCGAGCCCCCCATAATGCCGCGACGAGACGCCGCGGCGAAATCGCTCGAAGAGCTGCGTCCGCACCTCGGCCGGGATCCCGATCCCGTGGTCCGTCACCGAGAGCCGTGCGACCTCACCTTCCGCGGTGATGGTGATCTCGATCGGCGCGCGTTCCCCGAACTTGATGGCATTGGTCAGGAGGTTGGTCACGACCTGTTCCAGGCGGTACCGGTCCCACCAGCCGGTGACCGGCTGCTCCGCGCGCACAGCGAGCGCGCTGCCCGACTGCTCGAGCTGGTTGCCGAGGTGGGTGACGATCTCGGCGACCAGCTCGCGCAGATCGACGGGCGCCCGGTCGAGCTCGAGCCTCCCCGCCTGGATCCGGGAGACGTCGAGGAGCATGTCGACGAAGTTGGCGAGGCGCTTGATCTGGCGGCCGGAGAGGGCGACCGCCGATCGCACACGCGCGACGTCCATGCCCCGCGAGAGCCTTTGCCCCAGCGATTGAATAGAGAGCTGCAGGGTGGTGATCGGAGTGCGGAGCTCGTGCGAGGCGATGAGGAGGAACTCGTCCCGCAGGCGGATGGCCTCCTCCGCCGCCGCGCGCGCGCGGCGCTCGTCCAGGAGGAGCCGATCGCGTTGCTGCTCGGCGTGCACGCGCGCGGTGATGTCGCGGAAGCTCCAGACCCGCCCGGCCACGCGCCCTCCGAGGCGCTGGGGCTGCGTATAACACTCGAAGATCCGCCCGTTCCGGAGCGGGAACGTATCGAAGGCGCTCGCCTCGGGATCGGTATAGAGGTCCTGGACGCTTTGCAGGAATAGCTCGGGCTCGCGGAGCTGGCCGCCGGCGAACGCGAGGAACACGTCGGCCGATCCGCTGGCGAGGACATCGGTGGGAATGCGCCACATCTGCGCGAGCCTGTGGTTATGGCGCACGATGCGCCTCGCGCCGTCGACGACCAGGATGCCGTCCGCCGTCGATTCGAGCGTAGCCTCGAGGAGCGAATAGGAATGGCGCAGCACGTCCTCGGCGTGCCTGCGGGAGGTGATGTCGGTCGAGATACCGCAAATGCCCTCAGGTTCTCCGGCGGGGCCGCGGAGCGGGAACTTGAGGGAAATGTACGTGCGTACGCCGTCGCTCTTGGGGGCCAGCTCGTCGAGCTCGATGGCCCGGTTCTGCTGCAGGACGAGAAAATCGTTGGCGCGATACTCATCGGCCTGCTCGCGTGGGAAGACGTCGCGGTCGGTCTTGCCGATGACCTGCTCGCGGCGCATCTGGAAGAGCTCTTCGAACCCGCGGTTGACGAGCATGTAGCGCCCCTCGATGTCCTTGGCGAAGACGACGGCGGTCGTGTTGTCGACGATGGCCTGAAGCAGATGCTGGCTCTCGCGGAGAGCGGCGTTCGATCTGGCCAGCTCGGCCGTGCGATCTCGCACCCGTCGTTCCAGCTCTTGATGGGTACGCTGCAACTCCGCGTTCTTTTCTTCGAGCTCCCTTTTCGTCTCGCGCAGGCTCAAGTGCGTCTTGATCCGCGCTATCACCTCTCCAATCTCGAATGGTTTGATGATGTAATCGACGCCCCCCGCCTCGAACCCCACGAGCTTGTCAGCCGCGTCGGAGAGACAGGTCATGAAGAGCACCGGGATGTCCCGGGTGCTTTCAGCCGCCTTCAGGCGCCGGCACGTCTCGAAACCGTCGATAT
>JAICEP010000138.1 GCA_025924095.1 Sorangium sp. | reverse complement strand
GGCGCGGGCCGAGCTCGTCGCGTGGTCGCGGCGGCTCGCCGCGGCGGCGCCGCCGCCCGACGTGGCCGCGGGCCTCTTTGCGCTCGCCGACGCCGTCGAGGCCGAGGGGCTCACGGGCGGGGCCATCGCGCGCTTCGAGCGGCCCGAGGCGCTGGCTCCGGCGGCGCTCGGGCCGTGGCTCGCCGCGCTCCACGGGCGCGCGGCGCGGCGGGCGCGCGAGGACGCCGCCTGGCGCAGCGAGCGAGACCTCGCCCGGCGCGCCACCCGGTGGATCGCGGCCGCGACCCTCGCGCTGGCCGAGCCCGACCTGCTCGGCGCGCTGCTCCTCGCGCCCGCGCGCGCCCCCGACCGCGAGCGCTTCTACCTCCGCGCGGCGCTGCACGGCCACCGCCTGCTCGGGGCGCTGCCGCTCTCGCTCGCGCTGCGCGATCGCGCGGTGCGGCTCGTCGTGGCCCGGGCGCTGCCGGTGATCGTCGCCGGGGCGGACGCGGACGATCCGGCCTGCGCCGAGCCGCTCGCCCTCGTCGAGGCGATGCTGCGCGGCCACGGGCTCGACGCCTATGCCGTCGAGATGGCCGGGGCGCGATGATCGCGCCGCTGGAGAGACACGGCCGCCGATCTTGTCGATAATGCGCCCGCGATGGACCAGCCCGCGCTCGACAACAAGACGGACTTCGCCGTGCACCCGCAGCTCCTCGTCGATCGGGACGGCGAGAAGCTTGTCGCCATCGTCAAGGCGAGCTTCGAGCTCCAGGAAGACGGCGGCTTCGAGCTGTCGCCGCCCGAGCGCGCGCGGGGGGTCCGCTTCGCCGATCTGCCCTGGGAGGAGGACAGGCCGGAGAGCATCGCGTACCCGGCGGACGTGTGCCTCTTCAAGCCGGCCACCGACGTGATCTTCGTGGCCCGGGCGTGCGCGCCGAGCGGCAGGGCGGTGCCTTCCTTCGACGTGCGCGTCGAGATCGGCCCGCTCCGGAAGTCGCTCGTCGTGTTCGGCAGGCGGCTCTGGGTGGACAAGGGCGCCGGCCTCACCGCGCCGGCGCCGATCGAGGAGATCGACATGCGCTACGACCACGCCTGGGGCGGGAGGGACGACGAGGATCCCGCGGCGCTCGTCGAGGAGCCGCGCAACCCGATCGGCACGGGCGTCACGCGCGCGCCGGCCTCGCTCACCCATCAGCCGGCGCCGAGCATCGAGGACCCTGCGTACCCGATCCGGACCGCGAAGACCGCGCCGCCGCCCGCGGGGATCGGGGTCGTCGGCCGGCACTGGGAGCCGCGCCGCCGGTACGCCGGGACCTACGACGCGACCTGGCGAGAGCTCCGCGCGCCGCTGCTGCCCGAGGACTTCGACCCTCGCTACAACCTCTGCGCCTCGCCGGGCCTGATCGCGGATCCGCCGCTCGCGGGCGGCGAGCCGGTGCGGGTGCTCAACCTGACGCCCGACGGGGCGCTCAGCTTCGAGCTCCCGCGGGTTCAGGTGGAGATCGAGTTCCAGGTGAAGGACCGCGCGCCGGTCGGCTTCGCGCCCCACCTCGACACGGTGCTCGTCGATCTCTACGCCACCGGCCCGCAGAAGCCGGTGGCCGTCGAGATGGTCTGGCGCGCGCACGTCAAGGCGCCGCGGCGGATGAAGGACGCGCGCGTGATCGTGCGCGAGCGGGGGCGAGCGTGAGGCCCCTCGCCGTCATGGTGGCCGCGGGCGCGGTCACGCCCGTCGGGCTGCGCTCGATCGACAGCGCCTTCTCGCACCGCGCCGCGGCCGCGGCGATGCGCGAGGCGCCGCTCGTCGATGGGGCCGGCGAGCCGGTCACGATGTGCTTCCTCCCCACGCTCGATCCGCTCGTCACGGGGGCGCCGCGCGCCGCCCTGCTCGCGGCGCGCGCGCTCGGCGAGGCGCTCGAGAAGCTCGGCCCCGCGGCGCGGGGGCTGCGGATGCAGATGACCCTGTGCCTGGACGAGCACCTCGGGCAGCGGCCGCCTGGGGGTGAGGCCCCGGCGCAGTGGCTCGCCGCCGAGCTCGCCGCGCGGGCGCAGGCGCACGCGCCGGAGCTCGCGGTCAAGGTCTCGACGCGCGGCCCCGCCGCGGCGGGGTTCGTGCTGCCGGAGCTGTGCGACGCGCTCGGGCGTGGCGCGATCGACGCGGCGCTGCTCGGCGGCGTGCACACCGACTACGATCCCGCGCGCATCGCCGCGCTCGACGCCGCGGGCCGGATCTTCCGGCCGGACAACCTCGACGCGCTCATCCCCGGGGAGTGCGCGGCGTTCGTGGTGCTCATGCGCCCCGACGTCGCGCGCCGCGCGCTCCTCCGCGAGCAGGGGCAGATCGTCGGCGTGGCGACAGCGCACGAGCGGGCGCGCCCGGACAACGATGAGTCCGCGTTCCAGGCCGCGGGCCTCACCGCCGCGCTCCGCTCCGCGCTCGCGCCGCTGTCCGAGCGCGGGCTGCGCGCCGGCTGGATGCTCACCGACCTGACGTTCGAGACGTTCCGCCATTTCGAGCTCCAGGCGGCCTCGGTGCGCACACAGCACCTCTTCTGCGACCCGCAGCAGGTGGAGAGTCCCGCCCAGCGGATAGGCCATCTCGGCGCCGCGGCCATGCCGCTGCACCTCTCCATCGTGTCGGAGGGTTTCACGCGCGGGTTCGCGCCGCACCCGTGCGCGGTCTCCGTCGCGGGGAGCGACGGCGGGGAGCGCGCGGCGCTGGTGGTCGTGGCGCCGGGCTGACGGCGGTGTGCATCGCCGAGGTTCGCTCCTGATTCCGTGATGGGGAGGAATTCGAACTACAAAGGATACCCGACGGCGGCGCTCGCGCGGGCGAGCCGCCGCGTCATTTCAGGAAGAGCAGAGCCGGACTCTCGCCCGGGAAGTAGTTGATCCCCGCGACCGGCGTGCCCATCTGCTCCTCCGCCAGCGTGTAGCCGTCGCGGATCAAGGCGCCGTACACCGGGTGCGCTCCGACGTTCGGCGTGTCGAGGGAGTCGACCGCATTCCGGTTGAACGAGTACACGGCGTTCCTGAACCTGAACGCGGGATCGTGCCTGTTGAACGCGGGGATCCCCTCGACCTGCGCCGCGAACTGCGACTTGTTTGGCTCCAGATCCGACGGGTACTCCTTCGCGTGGAACACGATGATGACGTCGCCGTTCCACAGGTTGATGTGACCGTGAAACAGGTCTGCCCTCGAGAACCGGGAGGCGGTCATGACCCTCACCTTCTCGAAGACCGCGATGAAAAAGGCCCTCACGGCCACGTCGTCCAGGGTGCGGAGGCCGGTAAGGGGGTCCGCGGCTCCGCCGCTGGCCCAGTTGTTCGTCCTGAGGTAATTGGCTCCGTTGAACTGGTTGTTGTACGCCGACAGCCCGTCGATGTACGCCGGCAGCCGCACCGTGGTGAGCCCCACGAGGTTCTGCCGGATCTCGGCGGCGGTGGCCCCGGCCATCGCGTTCGTGAGCGCGGCGGGGACGGCGACGCCGAGCCGCTGCGTTCTCACGCCCTGGACCCACCGGCTCCCGGTGAACCACCTGTAGAGCAGGTAGCCGGCGCCTGCCGCGACGGCGAGGCCGCCGACGGCGAGGCCGATGGGTTGCGCGACCGCGGGCTCGGCCGCGCCGCCGCGCGCGCCCGGAGCGTCGTTTGCCGCTCGCCCGAACGCCGGGCGCGCCTGCGCGACGGTGGCTGGATGGGGGAACGGCCGCGCGGGCCCCCGGAGAGCGGTTTGCTTCTGCGCCACCCCGACGGTCGCGGGGTGCGGGGGACGCCTCGCGCCCGCCGCCGGCTGGGCGACCGTCGCCGGGTGGGGAGGGCGCGGTGAGCGGGCGGCGGTGGCCGGATGAGGTGTTTGCGCGCCCGTCGCGGCGCGAGGCTGGCCCGCCGTTGCAGGCGGTGAGGGTCTCTGCTGCACCACGGTCGCTGGATGGGGTTGCCGCGTCGCGCCGGCCAGAGACGGCGACGGCGACGGCGACGGCGACCGCGTACCCGTATCAGAATTTCGGGGTGGCATCGGGTTGAGATCGAGGCTACCCGACGCTGTTGCGCTGTTCAACCGCCGCGGCCCCCGCAGCCCGCGCAAGCGCGGCCGTTTCCACGCAGCGTGGCCGAGGTGCTGCCGAATCGAGGTCGCGGGCGAGCGCATCAATATCCCGCTCCCGAGCTCGCTGCCGGCGGGGTCGGGTGATCCGCGTCGTGAACATCACGTGCTCAATGCTCATGTCGTTGCTCAAAGGCTCAGGCTCAGACTCCGGCGCGGGGCTCTCCTCATCGGTGCGTGGGCAGGAAACCGTCACGCGCCGCCCTGCGCTCCGAGCGCCGAAAAATCCGACCCCACGCCGCTTTCCCGGCGTCGGTTCCGCGCCGCGGCCCGGCGCGGGGCTTGGCGCCGCCCGCCGATCGCCTAGCATGGCCCCGATGGCCGCCACCTTCGCCACCTTCTCCCTCGAGGGCGACAAGATCCCCGCGGACACCGCCGTGACCGGCTTCGAGGCCGTCGAGGCCGTCTCGACCCCCTACACGGTCGAGGTGCGCTTCGCGACGATGGACGCCGCCTTCCGGGTCGAGGACTGCCTGCGCAGCCGCCTCTGCCTGCGCGTCGTCGACACCGCCGGCAACGAGCGCCTGTTCGACGGCATCGTCGACCGCGCCGGCTTCGCGCGCATCGTGGGCGAGGCCCGCCAGTTCGACGTCCGCCTGCGGCCCGCCCTCGCGGCGCTCGCGCACCGCGAGGGGTGCCGCATCTTCCAGGAGAAGAGCGTCGTCCAGGTCGTGCAGACGATCCTCGAGGAGGCGGGCTTCGGCGACAAGGTCGAGTGGCGGAACGCGAAGGAGTACGAGCCGCGCGAGTTCATCGTCCAGTACCGCGAGTCGCACCTCAACTTCGTCTCACGCCTCCTCGAGGACAACGGCCTCTTCTACTATTTCCGGCACGAGGCCGACGGGCACACGATGATCATCACCGACGACCCCGCCTCCTTCGCGGTCGAGGAGGGGACGCCTGTGCTCTTCCGCATGGCGCAGGGCGGCCTCCCCGGGAGCCTGCCGCTCGCCAAGCTCACGAGGACGCGCGCGCTGCGCACGAACCGCGTGGTTCTCCGGGACTACGATTTCGAGAAACCCGACGTGAAGCCCGAGTCCTCGCTGCCCCGCAAGGAGGCCATCGACCTGCCCTATTTCGAGTACCCCGCCGGCTTCACCAAGGGGAGCGTGGGCGCGCGCCGCGCCGACGCCCGCATGCGCGAGCTCTCCGCCGACGCCGACGTGTGCGAGGGCGAGAGCCGCGCCTCCGGGCTCAAGGTGGGCGAGCCGTTCCTCGTCGAGGGCGCCGCGGAGCCGTGCCTGAACGGCGAGTTCGTGGTCACCCACCTGCGCTCGCGCGGCAACCAGACGCTCACCGGCGGAGAGACGAACTACGACGTCGAGAACCATTTTCGCGGCGTCCCCAAGGGCGCGCCCTTCGCGGCCGAGCGCCGCGCGCGGAGGCCGCGTATCCGCGGCATCCAGACCGCGGTCGTCACGGGGTCGAGCACCCAGGAGCAGGCGATCCACGTCGACAAATACGGCCGCATCAAGGTCCGCTTCTTCTGGGACCGGCAAGGCCAGCAAGACCACACGGCGAGCTGCTGGCTGCGGGTCTCGCAGGTCGCGATGGGCGGCTCGATGGTCCTCCCCCGCGTCGGCTGGGAGGTCTCCGTCGCCTTCCTCGACGGCGACCCGGACCGGCCGCTCGCCCTCGGGCGCACCTACAACGCCGAGAAGACGCCGCCCGAGGCGCTCCCCGCCGCCAAGGCCTCCGGGACGCTCAAGAGCATGTCGTCGCCGGGCGCGGGCGGCCACAACGAGATCGGCATGTCCGACAGCTCGGGGAGCCAGGGCTTCGGCGTCCACGCCCAGAAGGACCTCAACGTCACCGTCAAGAATGACAAGGTCGACGAGGTCGCGGTCAACGAGGAGCAGCACATCAGCGTGAACGGCTCCCGAACGGTCAAGGTCGATGAGTCGATCTCCGTGGCCGGCGATCAATCGCTCGACGTCGGCGCGGTGCTCTCGCACAAGATCACGGGCAATCAGAGCATCTCGATCGGCGGCAACGACACGACAAACGCGATCAGCAACTACGTCGAGAAGATCACCGGCAACCGCGCCTACACGGTGAGCGGGAACCAGATCACGATCTCGAACGGCATCGAGCAGTCGATCACCGGCGACATGAGCCGCAAGGTCGGCGCGCTGCAGCTCTCGGGCAGCCTGGCCTCCATCAACGACAACGTCCTCGGCGGCATGACCGAGACCGTGGGCGCCGTGAAGGTGCAGCTCATCAACGGCAGCCACGGAGAGCAGATCTCGGCGAACAAGGACCAGACGTCGCTCGCGGCCGAGCTCCACCTCACGAAGGGCTCCCTCTCCCATGTGGCGGCCGGCGTCACGAACCTCGTGGGCGGTCTCCATTACCAGAAGCTGAACGGCGATCTCGTTGTGCAGGCGCCGCTCATCACGCTCCTCGGCGCGGTCGGCTCCTTCAAGGGCGGTGGCAGCGAGCTCAAGCTCGGCGGCGGACCCATCGTGATCAAGGGGACCAAGATCGCGGTCAAGGGCGCGCTGGTGGTCAAGATGGGCGCGTCGATGAAGCTCGGATCGTGAGGTCCAGGGGCGTTTGTGAGGTGAAGAGTGGCTGAACATCAACTCCTCGCCATCCCCGCCGTCAGCGTGGAGGGCAAGATCTACCGGGTGCTGCGCTTCGAGCTCACCGAGCAGCTCTCGGAGCTCACCCGCCTGGAATGCGAGCTGCTCGACGACGAGGCGGCGCTCCCGCGGCCGAAGGAGGTCGTCGGCAAGCGGGCGGTGTTCACGCTGTCGCGCAGCGACGACACGCAGACCCGCACCTTCGCCGGGACCATCGTCCTCGCCGAGCTCCTGCCCGACCCCGACGACGTGCCCACGCTGCGGCTCCACGTCGCGCCGGCGCTATGGAACCTGGCGCAGCGCGCCGACTGCCGGATCTTCCAGGAGAAGAGCGCTGTCGACATCACGAAGGAGGTCCTGGAGAGCGCGGGCGTGCCCGCGAGCCAGCAGGACTGGCGCGTGACCGAGCCGCACCCCGCGCGGGTCTACACGGCCCAGTACCGCGAGCGGGACCTCGATTTCGTCCACCGCCTCCTCGCCGAGGAGGGGATCTACTTCGCGATCCACACCAAGGACGACGCGGACGTGGCCGTCTTCAGCGATTCGCCGACCGGCCTCGAGGACATCGAGGGCACGACGTCGCTGCCGTTCTTCCAGGACTTCGGCGTGGAGGGCTCGGCGGATCGCGTGGTGCGCCTCTCCCGCGAGGTCTCGGTGCGGAGCGACAAGGTGTTCGTCCGCGATTACAACCCGGAGAAGCCGTCGCTCAAGCTGGAGGCGTCGGTCGAGGGGAGCGACCCCGGGGAGCACGTGCTCGAGATCTACGACTATCCGGCGCGCACCGCCGACGTGAGCGGGGCGGAGCGGCTCGCCAGGGTGCTGCTCGACGCCGTGCAGGCCGAGCGCGACGTCGTGCGCGGCGAGACCGGCTCGCTCGCGCTGCTCCCGGGCCGGCGCTTCTCGGTGGGCGGCCACCCCTACGACCCGCTCAACCAGGAGTACCTCGTGGTCCGCTCGCGCATCGCCGGCAGCCGGCCGCGGAACTTCGAGCTCTCCGGCGGCGCCGCCGTGCAGGAGGGCGCGCGCGACCTGCGCTTCGTCTGCGAGTTCTGGGGCGTGCCGACCGGGACCACGCGCTACAGCCCCCCGCGGCGCGCCCGCGAGCAGGTCATCCCGGGCGTGCAGACCGCGATGACGACCGGGCCCTCGGGGCAGGAGATCCACACGGACGCGAGCGGGCAGGTGAAGGTCTCCTTCCACTGGGATCGATCCGGCAAGGAGGACGACACGTCGAGCCGCTGGATCCGCACGAGCCAGGTGCCGACCGGCGGCTCCATGCTGCTGCCGCGCGTCGGCTGGGAGGTCACGGTGCGCCACGTCGAGGGCGACGCGGACCGGCCCTTCGTGATGGGCCGCCTGTACAACGCGCTCACGCCGCCGCCCTACGCGCTGCCGAAGGAGGCCGGGAAGAGCTCCCTCCAGACCGCGACGACGCCGGGCGGGGGCAGCAGCAACGAGCTTCGCATGTCGGATACGAAGGGCGGCGAGGAGATGTTCATCAACGCCTCGAAGGACATGTCCACCGAGGTGAAGAACAACGCCACCGAGTCGATCGGCAACAACCACTCGAAGAAGATCGGCGCGGACCAGACGACGAACGTCACGAACAGCATGACGAGCAGCGTCGGGGCCAACCAGAAGATCTCGGTCTCGGGCAACCAGGCGATGAAGGTGGAGACCTTCCACGTGGACGACATCGGCGGCGACCACACGCTCGCGATCGGCGGGAACCGCGACATGAAGGTCGGCGGGGATCACAAGCGCGACGTCACCGGCGACAGCACGCTCAACGTCTCCGGCAACCAGATCGACCTCGTGGTCGGCTCGGTCACGGACCAGACCCTGGCCGCCTTCAACCACGAGGTCGGCGCGGCGCTCGTCGAGCTCACGCTGGGCCACCGCTCCGTGACGGTGCAGGGCGACCGGAGCGAGACGGCGACGGGCGCCAAGGTGATCGCGGTCAAGGCCGGGCGCGGCGTCCAGGTCGGCGGATCGATGAACGTGAAGGTCGGCGGCGCGATCGTCAACGTGGCCAACGGGGATCGCGTGGAGAGCTCGCTCGGCGCCTACACCGAGCTCGCGGGGGGCGCGCAGATCGTCAAGGCGAACAACGTCGTCTTCGAGGCGACCGGCGCGCTCACGCTGGTCATGGGCGCGTCGATCGTGTCGCTGACGCCCGCGAGCGTCGCGATCATCGGCCTGTCCGCGAAGCTCGACGGCGACGTCGCCGACACCGCCGCGCTGGTGATGGACAACTGAGGAGCAGGAGGCGAACGTGGCACGCGAGACGATTGCGCACTTCACGATCGAGGAAGTCCCCGCCGCCCGGGTGCTCCGCTTCGAGTCGATCCACGAGGCGGGCAGGCCGCTGGTGCTCGACGTCGAGGTGGTCCTCCACATGTTCCAGGAGCTCGACGCGATGATCGGGAAGAGCGCGGTGCTCTCCTTCGGCGCGCCCGGCGAGGCGCCGCGCGTCCTCGCCGGCACGGTGGAGGCCGCGACCTCGATCGGCTCCACCGAGCTCGGCATGGAGGCGAGCGGCGCGCGCTACGCCGTGCGCGTCGTCTCCTCCCTCGCGCTCCTCGCGCGCAGCGTCGACTCGCGCATCTTCCAGGAGATGAGCGCCAAGGAGATCGCCCAGCAGGTCCTCGAGGACCACGGGGTCGCGCGGGTCGCGTGGCGGCTCAGCGGCGACTGCCCGAAGCGCGAGTACTGCGTGCAGTACCAGGAGAGCGCGCTCGCGTTCATCTCGCGGCTCATGGAGCACGAGGGCATCTACAGCTTCGTCGAGGTGGACTCCGACGGGGAGCTCCTTGTCTTCGACGACGACAGCACCGTGGCCGCGCCGATCCCGGGCGACCCCGCGCTGCCGTTCCGGCGGCGCACCGGCCTGAGCGCGGCCGACGAGCGCGACGCGATCTACGCGATCCGCGAGCTCGAGCGGGTGCGCTCCGGCAAGTTCGTCCTCCGCGACTTCGACTTCAAGCGGCCGCAGCTCGACCTCACGGCGACCGCGGCGTCGAGCGAGCACGCCGAGCTCGCGCGCTACGACTACCCGGGCGGCTATTTCGAGCCGAGCGAGGGGCAGCGGCTGGCGCAGATCCGGCTCGAGGAGGAGCAGGTCGAGCGGCGCACGCTCGAGATCGAAGCGGTCTGTCCGCGCCTCGCGGTCGGCCAGAAGCTCACGATCACGGACGCCGGTGAGCTCGACGGCGAGTACTTCCTGTTCTCGGTGACGCACACCTTCGTCCACGACGACGGCGAGGAGCGCGAGGGCGCCGCGCCGCGATCGCGGTCGCGGGCGCGGCTCGTGCCGGCCGACGTGAAGTACAGGCCGCGGCGCATCACGCCGATCCCGGTCATCGAGGGGCCGCAGACGGCGACCGTGGTGGCGCCGGCCGGCTCGCAGCCCGAGGCGATCCACACCGACGAGCACGGCCGCTGCAAGGTCAAGTTCCACTGGGATCGCGGCGAGGCGACCGACGACAAGGCCTCGTGCTGGATGCGGGTCGCGCAGCTCCAGACCTCGGGCTCGATGATGCTCCCGCGCATCGGCTGGGAGATGATCGTCGAGTTCCTCGAGGGGAGCCCCGACCGTCCGATCGTCACCGGCCGCCTCTACAACGGCGTCTACATGCCGCCGTACGCGCTGCCGGAGGGCAAGACCCGCACGGCGATCCGGACCGCGAGCACGCCGGGCGGCGGCGGCGCCAACGAGGTCCGCTTCGAGGACAAGGCGGGCGCCGAGGAGATCATGATGCACGCCCAGCACGACATGAAGACGGCCGCCGCGAACAACGCCAAGAAGAACATCGGCAACAACGAGACCACGGTGATCGGGAACAACGCGTCCCTCGAGGTCGGCGGCAACCAGACGACGAAGATCACGAAGGGCTCGTCGAACACGGTGGGCGCGGATCAGACGATCAGCGTGGGCGGCAACCGCACCGTCGAGGTGAACGCGGTGTCGGCGGTGACGGCGAAGGGCAGCGCGACGACCACCGTGGGCGGGAACCAGTTCGAGATGGACGGCAACCCGCTCGAGGCGATGCTCGCGCTCGCGGCGCAGGCGGCGGTGCAGTTCGCGAGCGTGATGGCCAACAACGCGATCTCGGCGCTCCAGGGGCAGGTCGACGGCGCCATCAACCAGGTGATGGGGCCGATCAACGCGTTGACCCAGAAGGCGCAGGGGGTCGCCGGCGCGATGAGCGCCGTCGCCGGCGGGGACATGAGCCGCATGCCCGCGATGATCGCGGGCGCGTCGGGCATCCCCGGCGCGGGCCAGCTCGCGGCCTCGATGGGCGGCGGCGGCGGCGGCGGCGGTGGTGGTGGTGGTGGTGGCGGCGCGCCGGGTGGGTCCGGCCCGCCCAACATGCTCGCGTCGATCGCGGCGAACGCGGCGCACAGCAGCCTCGCCGGTCGGGTCTTCGTCAAGCCGGAGGCGCTCGCCTCGGCGCTCGGGATGGACTCGAGCGGCGGCGGCGGCGAGTCGATGGCGAACGCCGCCGGACCGGAGGGCAACGTCGATGGCGTCGACGCGACAGATCGCGAGAAGGGGCCCGGGCACTCGACCGCGAAGGTCGCGGGCACCCACAAGGAGGACGTGGGATCGATGAAGGTCCTCGGCGCGATCAAGGACATCGACAACAACGTGACCGGCAAGAAGACGATCGACGTCGGCGCCGCGACGGTGCAGGTCGCGTTCGGCAGCTACGCGGAGAGCGTCACCGGCTCGAAAACGGAGAAGGCGACGGGGCTCGTGGTCCTCAGCAATGCGGGCGAGAGCGAGACGATCACCGGCTCGCGCACCGCGATGGTGGGCGGCGCGGTCGTCGACAAGCTCAAGGGGTCGCACATCGTGCAGGCCGTCGGGCCTGCGACGTTCATCGGGGCCTTCCACAAGGTGGAGGCGAAGGGCGCCATCGTCTTCAAGTGCGGCGCCAGCGAGGTGGTGATCGACGGCGGCGGCGTCACCATCAGCTCGCCGCTCGTGGCGTTCCTGGCCCCGAAGATCCAGCTGCCGAAGAAGGTCTCGGAGGTGTGATGGCGTCCTCGTTCGACGGTGAGCCCAGGCAGTCCGGCGCTTCCACCGCGGTGGAGGAGCTGGAGCCCGCGATCGAGCCGGCGGGGCCGTCCGGAGCGCCGCGCGTGACCCTGGACGACGTGCTTGCCGAGCCGGCCGAGCCGGCCGCGGCGGGCGCGGCGCCGCTCCCGGTGCGGAGCGCGCAGCCGCTCGGCGCCGCGATGCGGACCGCGCGCGTCGCCGCGATCGCCGGGCGGGGGGCGCGGATCGTCGTGCGGGGCGCGGCGGAGCCGGTCGAGGCGCTCGTCGCACCCGAGGTCGATCCCGAGGTGATCGCCGACGCGCACGCCCGCGGCGACGCGGTGCTCGTTGAGCTCTGCGAGGGCGCGTTGCCGCTGATCGTCGGGGCCCTGACGACGCAGCGGCCGAAGGCGCTCCACCTCAAGGCGACGACCATCACCATCGAGGGCGAGCAGGAGCTGCTGCTGCGCTCGGGCCGGGGCGCGGTGCGCATCCGCGAGGACGGCGACATCGAGGTGGTGGGCAGCCGGATCAGCGCCGCGTCACGGGGGCTGTTCCGGATCGTGGGGAGGCTCTTGCGCCTGAATTGACCAGGATGCGCAGGGCAACCTCAAGCGACCGGACAAGCCGCCGCCGCCGGAACCGAAGTTCGTGCTGCCCGAAGACGACAGCGGAGCAAGCCCTCGCGTCAGGGAACTCTTGGCA
The DNA here is from genome assembly GCA_025924095.1 of Sorangium sp. Lineage (GTDB taxonomy): Bacteria > Myxococcota_A > Polyangia > Polyangiales > Polyangiaceae > Sorangium. Next base: position 152 of record JAICEP010000138.1, on the reverse strand, counting down.
TGGACTGTGCCATCGATGGGTAGGTGCGCTGGTGATCCTCGCCGGTTGCGTGGAGGCTGCCAGCTGCCTCCCCGGGACCGTGTTCGGTTGCGCGGAGGCTGCCAGCTGCCTCCCCGGGACCGTGTCCGGTTGCGCGGAGGCTGCCAGCTGCC
>JAICEP010000137.1 GCA_025924095.1 Sorangium sp. | reverse complement strand
GGCGCGCGACAAGCTCGAGGGCACCGGGATCGGCCTGTCGGTGGTGAAGAAGATCGTCGAGACGCGCGGCGGTCACGTGGCGCTCGAGTCGGCGCCGTACGCCGGCGCGACCTTCCACGTCTTCTGGCCGAAGCGCCAGAAGAGGGCCTCGTGATCGGCGCCGCGGGGCGCCTCGCTCAGCCGTTGAGGAACCGCTCGCCGGGCGCGGGCTTGCGCGGCTCGGAGACGCTCGCGCAGGCGAACGTGTAGCTCGAGTCGAGCGCTACCTGGCCTGCGACGACGAGCTCGAGCCGGAACGTGTCGCCCTCGAACGTGGGGAGCACGAAGGAGAGCGTGGGCCCCTTCTCGTTGCGCCGCGGCGCGAGGTCGGGGAAGCGCCAGCTGACGAGCACCACGGAGCGGCCCGCGCAGACGATGCGGGCCTCGACGGTGCCTGACGCGACGCCCTCCGGAGCGTCGTTGAGGACGAACAGATCGGCGCGGAACTCCTCCCCGCTCTTCCAGCCGAACTTCGGCGCCCGGGCGCTGGCGAGCGCGGGCCTGCACGCCGCCTTCACCGCGTGGTACGCGGGCTTCGGCCGGTGCGGCCAGCTGATGAGGTTGTTGTTCGCGGCCGACGGCCACGGCTCGTTGTAACACCAGTTCAGCGCCATCGAGCACACCGGCTTCTGCCGGCGCGCCTCCTCGAAGATGAACTTGTATCCTTCACACTGGAGGAGCTGCCCTCTCTCCACGAGCTCCTCCAGCGTCCTCGCGGGGCCGAAGTAGTGCTCCAGGGTGGCCTGGCAAAGCCAGCTCCCGGGGTCCGCGCTCCAGGCGGCGAACGCGTGGTGCGCTTCCCAGGCGGTGCCCTCCCGCGGCGGGAAGAGCTCGGCCTCGGGGATGAACGTCTTCAGGTACTCCACGTCCGACGGCCCCGGGCACCCGAACTCCGAGTAGGCCGTGTTGCTCGCCGTGGCGAAGATCTGGTGAGGCTCCCGGCCGTGCTCGTCGCGGAACCGGTAGTCCCCGTGCCCCATGCCGTCGATCGGCGCGGTCGGGATGAACGGCGTGTCGCGGTCGAGCTCGTAGGTCAGCTTGTTGAGGAGGCGCAGCGGGAGCGACTGGTCGGTCATGCCGGACCAGACGTTGAAGAGCTCGTTCCCCCCGCACCAGAGCGCGAGCGACGGGTGCTGCCGGACGCGCCGGATGGTGCTCTCTGCCTCCTGCTGCAGCACGCGCAGGTAGCTCGGCTCGCCCTCGTACAGGTTGCACGCGAGGTGAAACTCCGTCCAGACCATGAGCCCGAGCTGGTCGCAGAGCTCGTAGAACACTTCCTTGTTGATGATCGCGCCGCCCCAGGTGCGCAGCAGGTTGAAGTGGGCGTCGCGCGCCAGCTCGAGCAGCGGGCGGTACACGCCCTCATCGATGATCCCGGGGAAGATCTCGGGGCAGACCCAGTTCGACCCGCGCGCGAAGATCGTCCGGCCGTTCACCTCGAGCGTCACCGGCGGCCGGCTCCGGCTCTTCGGGAACCGCGCCGGCTCGTCCCAGGCGCCCTCGTGCATCACGAGCCGCACCCGGCGAAAGCCCACCTTGCGCGTGTGGACGACGGCGCCGTCGAGGCGCACCTCGAGCGTGTACAGCTCCGGCTTGCCCTCGCCGTTCGGCCACCAGAGCCGGACGCCCGGGAGCCGCGCCTCGGGCCGCTCGCTCGACACCACCTCGTTCCCCTCCGGGTCGAGGAGCCGATACGAGGCGCCGGCCGCGCCCGCGCCGGGGTCGCTCGTCTCGATCTGCACGTCGAGATCGGCCGTGGTGAGATCGTCCGACAGGCGGTAACGGAAATCCACCGAGCGGAAGTGGCGCGCCGGGCGCAACTGTATGCCTTTCTCCTGCCAGATCCCGCACGGGATCAGCCGCGGGTGCCAGTCCCAGCCGTAGCTCACGGGCGGCTTGTTCGAGAGGCGCGCCTGCGTCCGGTCCTCCGGAGACGGCGTGGCCTTGGGCGCGGGGAAGATCACGATGGAGAGCTCATCCCCCGTCTTCGCGCGACCGGTGAGATCGATCTCGAACGGCGTGAACATGCCCTCCTGGTCGTGGCAGAGCTCGCCGTCGAGGAGCACCCGAAAGCGGTAGTCGACGCCGCCGCAATAGAAAACCACGCGCTCGCCCGCCCCGGTCCGCGGCATCTCGAGCCGCGCGCGATAGACCCAGTAGACGTCCTCGGCGAAGCGAAACTGCCGGAAGTTGTCCCCGACGGTGTAGTCGGGGAGCCCCTTGGCCCTGGCCCAGTCGAGCTGCACCGCGCCCGGGACCGTCGCGGGGACGAGCTCCGCGGGAGGGACGGAGGGATCCCTTGTGAATCCGACCTCCCACGTCAGCGGGACGAGCGGGTACGAGGCGGCGACGTGCTCCGAAGCGAGGCGTGAGGTGCTGGGCATGGGAATGGCCCCGTTCATAGCGCCCCGCCGCGCCGTCCGGAAGATGAAGATCGGCAAACGCTCAACGGTGGACCGCGCAGGGGGCGCCGCACGCGGTCACGCGGGGACCGCGCGCCTCGAGCCGGCGCCGGCCCAGACTCAGTGTTTGCCGAGGCGCTTGACCTCTTGCCCCGCGAGCAGCGCGTGCGCCTCCGCCAGCGCCTCGGGGATGCGGTGCCGCTGCGGCGCGCTCGTGAGGGCCTGCGCGAGGTCGAGCTCCCGCGCGCGCTCGGCGCGGTTGCCGGGGAACCAGTGGTCGCCGCTGCCGAGGAGGTTGTACCGCATCTTGCCGTAGGCGATCATGTCGAACGCCCTGGCGTAATTGTACAGCCGCAGGATCTCCCGGAGGTTCACCTGTCCGGGGGCGGCCTCCCACTCGGGCAGGCCGACGTGCCATGTGTCGAGCCACGCGCGGCCGAGCACCCGCTCGAGCTCCTCGTCGAGCCGGCGCAGGATCGGCTCCAGCGCGGCCTGCGCGGCGCCCTCGCGCTCCAGCAGCGGCAGGACCTTCATGTGCTCGTCGAAGTCGGACGGGCGCGCCGCCCCGACGCTGATCGTGTGGACCTCGGGGCGGGCGAGGCAGAACAGGTCGTTGAACACGATCGGCGAGAGCGGGGCGCAGAGCCGCACGAGCTTGTCGCTCGGCTCGTACAGCCTCCCTCCCTTGTCGGTGGGGCTGATGATGAAGACCCCCATGTCGCGCTCGGCGGCAGCCTGGATGGCCGGCCAGGCGATCTGATTCACGTAATACCAGTGCAGGTTCACGTAGTCGCAGCGGCCGTCCTGCACCATGGCCAGGATCACGGGCAGCGCCGCGTGCGTCGAGAACCCCACCGCGCGCACGCGCCCCTGCCGCTTCAGCTCGAGCGCCGCGTCGAGGCAGCCCCCTTTGCGCAGCGACCACGAGAGGCGCGTCTCGTCGTTCACGCCGTGGAGCGCGAGCAGGTCGACGTGATCGAGGCGGAGGAGCTTCATCGATCGCTCGAACCTCTCGAGGAGCTCCTTCGGATCTGCCTCGGGGATGACCTTCGTCTGGACGATGATCCGCTCGCGCGGCAGCTCCGGCAGGATCTGCCCGAGCTGCTCCTCGCTCGTGCCGTATCCCCGCGCGGTCTCGATGTGATGGATGCCGAGCTCGAGCGCCCGCGCGATGCACGCCTCGACGTTGCGCTGGCTCTCCGGCGAGCTCCGGTCCTTGTCGTTCCAGGAGTGCTGGTACCGCATCCCTCCGCAGGAGAGGACGGGCATCTTGATCTCGGTGCGACCGAAGCGGCGGTAGAGCATGCGTGTCACCTCGGCCTCGGGAGGGAGACCTACCGCACCGTGACAGCCCTCCGCAGGCGCCGCAACGCGAGGAGGGCGAGCGGCGAGAGGGCGAGCAGCCGCCACGGAGACCCGCCCCGGGGGTCGACGGCGCAGCCGCCGCCGTTCGTGCCGCCCTCGTCCGGCGGGCCGCCGCCCGAGGCGCCGGAGGACATCACGCCGGTGCTGCCGGCGCTGACGGCGCTGACGGCGCTCCCGGGGGTCCCGCCGCCGGTCCCACCGCTGCACGTGCCGTTCGGGCAGCCCTCGCCGGGCTCGCAGAGGCCGGGATCCTCGTCGGTCTCGCCGTCGCAGTCGTCATCGACCCCGTTGCACGCCTCGGGGCCCGGCTCTCCGGGCGTGCACGACCCAGGGGTGCATGCGATCGCTTCGCGCGCGCACATCCCGACGCCGCACACCTCGCGCACGCCCTCGTCCACCCGCCCATCGCAGTCGTCGTCGGACAGATTGCATGTCTCGGCCGCGTCCGGGTGGACGTCAGGGGACCTGTCGTTGCAATCGTTCGAGCTCGGCGCGTAGCCGTCGGGGGGGCACTTCGCCTCGACCGTCGCGCCGAAGAGCCACCCGTACCCGTCGCCGTCGGGGTCTTCGTACTGGGTGCTCACCGCGAGCTCCTCGTCGACCTGGCCATTGCAGTTGTCGTCGAGCCCGTTGCAGGCCTCACCCTGATCGGGGTGGACGTTGACGCTGTAGTCGTCGCAATCCCCGCCGCGGGGGGCGTGCTCGGCGGGCTGGGAGCAATCGACCCTGGGCACGCCGGAGTCGCCGTATCCGTCTCCGTCGCGGTCGAGGTAATACGTCGTTCCCTCGCATCCGTACGCAAACGCAGCGCTGGCGGCCGACGCGCCGTCTCCGCGAGAGCCGTTGTCGCCGTTGGCCGAGACGGCCCACACCTCGACGACGACGCCGCCCGCCGCTCCCGGCGCGATCCACTGCGCGTCGAAGCGAACGACCCCGCCGCTCGCCCGCTTCGGCGCGTCGTGGACGAGCTGCCGGTCGTCGATGAGGTGGGTGCCTTGACCGGCGATGGGGGAGAGCCGACCCGTCCCGGTGCGGAGATAGATGCCGCCGGCGTTGGCGGCCTGGATCTGCACCTGCAGAGTCACTGCCTCGCCGGCCGCCGGGTTCTTCGGGCTATGGTCGATGGTGATATCGGGCGTCGCGCCGCCGCTGTGGCAGCCGTTGCACCCTTCCACCGCCGTCCCGTTGCGGCGCGCATGGGCCTGCGACGCGACCAGCGTGGCCAAAAGGGCCACGCTCACCGAGAGGGCCGGTGAAGAAAGCGATGTACTTCGCATGCGTCTCGACGCGCAGACCGGGCTCGCGAGCTCCGCGCGCTCCGCTGCGAAGCTCAGGGATAGCCGCCCTCGCCGGGCACGACAAGCGCGTATGCGCAGAGCGAAATATTGTGCTGTGACCATCGACCATCGACCCTCCCGCGGCTGTCTTCGCTTCGGCGCCGCCGGGACAGCGGGTGTCGCGGAGCGCGTCGCCGTTCGGCGCGGCGCGTTAGCGCGTTACGCGAGCCGGGCGTGCTGCGGCCGCGTCACGTCGCAGACCACACCGTGGTACTTGAGCAGGCCCTCATCGAGGGTCACGACGGTCGCGTCGGTGCGATGGGCGGCCCACAGGTACACGAGGTCGGTCGCGTTGGCGAAGGGCCTGCGGCCGCGCATGCGCTTCGTCAGCAGGGCGAGGAACTCGGTGACGGCGCCCTCGTCCGCGGGCGCGACAAGCTCGACCTCGAGGCCTCCCAGCGCGCTCGCCGCCGCGGGCGCGCCACGGCGCGAGGTCGCGAGCCGTTGCTCGGCCACGTACACCTCCAGCCACAGCTCGGGCGGCGCGAGCACGTGCGCCGCCCCCGCGGCCACGGCCGCGCGGGCGCGCTCGAGAAAGGCGAGCGCGTCCGCGTGCCCGGCCTCGGCGGGCTTCATCGAGGCGATGGCGACGGAGCTGTCGAGCACGATCCGCAGGATGCGCTGCCTCGCGCTTCCGTCACCGGACCGAGGGTTCGGCGGTGTTTGCGGGAATGTCATCCTGGGCACCGGCACGACGTACCTGTCGGCGTGAGCTCGCGTCAAGGAACGCCCCTACGCGTGGGCTGGTCGGCGCGGGCGGCTGGCGCCCTGTCGCTGTCTCGCGCCGCTCCCGCCAGAGCAGGAACATGCCGAACCCGTAGAGCGCGAGCAGCACGTACAGATTCATCGAGAGCGCGAGCCGCGGCAAAGGCCCCTTGAAGCGCTCATAGACGTACGGAAAATCGATGGTGGCGAGCGACATCAGGACCACGAGCGCGCCCATCTCGAGCCGGCGCTCCTGCTCCGCCGCGCGGTCCAGCGCGTAGAGCGCGGCCGGGAAGAGATAGAGCACGTGGTGCACGTAGGTGAACGGGCTCGCCACGATCATCGTGACGAGCAGCGGCAGGAGCCGCCGCAGCGAGCGCGACGGGGAGGGGGAGCGGCCTCCCAGCGCGAGCGCGCCGCCGAGGAGGAGCAGGAGGGTGATCGCCGACGCGGTCTTGATGGCGGCCGTGTCGTGGCCGAAGAGCCGCGCGTAGAAGCCGGCGACCGAGAAATTCTGCACCGTCCCAGGGTCGAAGAGGCCCGGGATCTTGGCCCCGTGGGACATGCGCGGCAGCCGCCGCAGGAACTCGAACCACGCCGGCGCGGCGCCGAACGGCAGGCTGATCAGGACGAGGGCGGCGAGCCCTGCGGCCAGGCCGGCGAGCGCGCGGAAGCGCCGCTCGATGACCCAGGGGATCGCGAGCAGGATCGGCGTGACCTTGATCCCCGCGGCGACCGCGAGGGCGAGCCCCGCGGCGGTGTCCTTGCGCGCGACCGAGAGCGCGAGCGCGGCGCAGATGAACGCGAGGACGAGCGGGTTCACCTGCCCCATCGCCAGGCTCTTGCGCAGGTTGAGCGCCCACGCGAGGAAGGCGATGAGCGCGATGAGGACGGTGGGGACCGCGACGCGGCGGGCCGCGGCGAGCGAGCCCTGCGTCGCGCGGCGGACGGCGACCACCGCGAACGTCGCGGCGAGGCCGTAGCTGACCACGGCGATGCTCGACCAGACCTGCTGAGCGACGTTGGGGCGCAGGCGGGCGAGCCACGAGAAGGTGTGGGCGAAGAACGGCGGATACAGGTAAGGGAACATCGGGTCGTGCGGCAGCCGCATCTCCGTCGCGATCGACTCGAGGACCTCGACGTCGTACACGTCGAGGCCCCGGCGGGCCGCGACGGCGGCCGCGTAGAACGACTTGAAATCGATCGCGACGGCCTGCTCGAGGACGATGTCGAGGACGCAGAGCCAGGCGGCAGCCGTGGAGAACGCGAAGATCGCGAGATAAGACGGGATCTCGCCCGAGATCCGCTTCTTGACGGCGGCTGCGAACGCGGTCACGGCGCTCACGTTCTGTGGTGTCAATCCAGGACGTCAAGTGTCCTGGCCGGGGCGAGAGCTCCGCCGATTCGGCGGATCACGCCGCGGCGCTTCCGCTGCTTCGGGCGGCCTGCCTCTCTTGCTCGAGCTCGTAGAAGAGCGTCCCGTCGTACATCCGGCGCAGCTGCTCGCGCGTCAGCTTCCCCCCTTTGCCGGCGAGCGCGTAGAGCACCGACCACTCGCCTGCTGACGCCAGGAACCCGAGCACATCGCCCAGGTCGCGATCTCCCAGCGCGCGCGCCACGAGCTCGCGGGCGTTCAGCGCGCCGTCGCGGTCCTTGTCCCAGCGCGCGAACAGCTCGTCGAACTTCTGCGGGTCGAACCTGCCGTCCTTGTCGTAGACGCCTGTGTCGCTCGCGTGCTTCGCTCGGTGGATATTCTCGAGGGTGATCGAGAGCGTGGGAACCAACGATCGGGACGTCGCGGGCCCGAGCGCCCCGTGGATGGCGAGCGCGAACCACGCGGAGATCACGCGCCCGATCCCGAGCGCGCGCAGCCCCTCGTAGGTCTCGCCGAGCGTGATGACCCCATCGTGGTTTCTGTCGAAGAAGGCCGAGTGCAACTCGAGCGCCGTCCTGTCGCCGAGCGCCGCCGGCTGCGTGCCGTACACGTCCCGGGTCGCCGACGCCGACACGAACCTCTCCGGTCCTCGCCCCTCGCCGTGGGGCGGCGGGCTCGCGTCCGCCGAGGTCCCGGGCGACCTGGATAGCTCCGTCGGTTTGAAGTTCCTCAGCCTGCCGTTTCGCTCGTCCATGGTGCTCCTCTCCCGCGTCCGCGCGACCTGGCCGCGCCTGTCCTGGCCCGGGAGCGAAAGCACGACGCGGGCCGACGCGGGCCGACGCGGCGGGGAACGGTGCGGCGCGGCGCAACCTGCTGCGTCCGCGTGGCCGGATCGCCGGCGCGTGAGGCAAATTGCCTCGCAGGGGGGCAACGATCACGGAGCGCCCGCACGGGCGCGCTGCTGAGCCGGCGCGCCTGCGACGGCCTGGAGCACGGAGCGCGGTCCGGCCCTGGGCACGATCTTGCTTGGTGCGTCGCGACGAGGTGGAACGACATGGCTACACTCTCGACGTCTGCATGGGTATTACATGAGCTCGGTCTCGCCGCGGGGTTCGGCGGCCCTCTCTTCGGCCGGCTGGCGTTGCACCAGGCGGTCAAGGATATCCATTCCGAGGCCGAGCGCGGCAAGGTGCTCGCCGACGCCTGGCAGCGATACAACCTCGTCAACGCGATCTCGCTCGGCACCGCCGCGGCCACCTGGTTTATCGGGCGGACGATGATCTCGGGGCGGTCGATCGACGAGGAGACCCGCAATCTTGTGCGCTTGAAGGACGTCCTGCTCGGCGCGACGCTCGCGACGAGCCTCGTCAACATGGTGAGCGGACGTCAGATGAGCGAGCAGGCGCCCGGCCGCGCCGTGCCGGTCCGGGACGGCGACACGCCGTCGCCGCGCACGCCCGCGAAGGCCGCGGGGCTGCAGCAGCTCCTCAACATCATGGGGCCGCTCAACATCGCCCTCACGGCGGGGGTGATCGGCGTGACCACGGTCCTCGCCATGAAGTCCGGCCGCTCGGCGAAGTGGAGCTTCATCTCCCGGCTCCTGCCCTGAGCCGCGCCCTCTCCGGGGAGGGCGCCGCGACCCTTGGCGCTGCCGCGGCGGCGGGGCCTCTCCCCCCGGAGCCCGCGCGGGCCGCGCGCCGCGTCGCGCTCATGGTACGATGGCCCGATGAAGGTGATGACCAGCATGGCGCTCGTCGGGCTCGCCCTCGCCCTGAGCTGCAGCGACGGCCACGGCGAGGAGGGGTGCCCTGAGCTCTGCGAGCGAGCGGTGGAGTGCCCGGGCGCCCCCATGACCGAGGACGCCTGTCTGGACGCCTGCGGCGCCGAGACGGAGGCGGCCGAGGAGGCTGGCTGCGAGGACGCGTGGGAGTCCTACCTCGAGTGCCGCAACCACGCCGACGACAACTGCGTTCCGGAGAATTACAACGAAGAGTGCAGCATCCAGCTGGAGTCGTTGAACAGCTGCCTGGCTCGCCGCTGAGAGGAGGCTCCCGCGAGCTGGAGGGCCCGGTGAGCACCGGCTACCCAGCCGCGGTTACTGGAAGTGGTGGACCGCATGCCCGCTCGGGACCTCGTCCGGGATGAGCGCCTCGAGGCGCCTCGGGGTCGCGCGCGGGTCGAGCAGCGCCTCCCCGACGAAGGCGCAGAGCCAGCCGATCTCCTCCTCGGTGAGCTCGATCGGCTCCTGCAGCAGCGGATCGACGGCGGCGAGGACCGGGGCGAGCGGGCCCATGTCGCCCCGCAGGTCGGGAGCGAGGTGAGCGTTCGTGTACTCGGTGGCCGACGTGTAGACGTCGAGGTGGTGGCGGATGGCGCCCTCGAGCGACGTGAACGAGCCGTTGTGGAAGAACGTGGGCTGAAGGGCGATGTTGCGCAGCGGCGACGTCCTGAACTTGTACCGATCGGCCGGGTCGCCCGTGACCTGCTCCAGGCCGAAGTCCTCATCGGCGTTCGGGCCGTCGAAGATCACGTTCGAGAGCGCCGGGTCGTCGGTCGGCGCGATCTGCGGCACGCCGATGGCGTGCTGCTGGAAGTCGCTGAACATCTCGTTCGACGGCCCTGACACAGCGTGGCAGCGGACGCACCCCGCCTCGCCGAAGAAGAGCAGCGCGCCGCGCTTCTGCTCCAGCGTCATCGCCTTCCGGCGGCCGCGGGCGAACCTGTCGATGGGCGCGTCGGCGAACGTGAGCGACAGCTCGAACTCGGCGATGGCGGTCGCGATCATCTCGTAGGTGATGGGCTCTCCTCGCTTCACCGCGTTGAACTGCTTGCCGAACCGGCGGCGGTAGGCCTTCACCTCGTTCACGCGCGCCGCGACCTCCTCGCGCACGACGTCGTGCGACGTCGGCGCCTGGTACCCGGTCATCTCGGGGATCTCGGTCGGCGGGATGAACGCCTGCGCGGTGAGCAGGTGCGGCAAGGACGAGAGCGACATCCCCTCCGGCGAGGTGAACGAGAACCCCTCGCTGTTGTCGAAGGGGTCGCCGGACACGGCGGAGAACCGCGAGTTCCACATCAGGGTGGGATAGAAGGCCGTGTTGATGACCGACGGCGCGCGGCGCTGGTTGCGGGGCCCCGCGCGGCGCGGCCCGACGACGCCGTTGTTCTCGATGCCGATCGAGATCGACTGCGTGTCGGCGAAGCCCGCTGTCGCCGAGTGGCACCCTGAGCACGAGTTGTCCTCGTTCAGGCCGAGGATGCTGTCGTAGAACAGCTCACGCCCGAGCCTCGCCAGCTTCTTGTCGAGCTTCCGCCCGAGCCGCGGCTCCAGCGTCGACTCGATCTCTCCGGTGAAGCCGTGTCGGGCGAGCGTCTCCGCGAGCCGCTCATCCACGCGGGAGCCCTTGGCGCGCGCCGGGCGCGCAAGGAGGAGCGTGACAACGAGACATGCCGCCAGGGCGGCGAGAGCCCGCCCGATCCATCGCAGGGTCATGGTGCCTCCAGCTCCCCCGGCGGGGGAGGCGCACATCGCTGTGCGTCGGTGAGATCAACCAGTCCTGCCCAGAGCCTGACCGAGCGGCTGTGAATCCGATGATGGGAATCTAATGTCGCGAGTCGGTGGCCGGCAAGAACAATCTTCCCTGATTCAACAGGCTTACTGCGTGTCCGAGGGTCTGGTCACCGCGCTATCTGCGGTTGTCGTGCCTACATTCGGCGGCGACGCTGCGGCGCGGCGTGGCCGCTCGCGGCGCGGCGTGGCGCCGTTGTAGGTGCGTGGCCGGCGCTCCGCGTCGGTGCGGCGCCCTCGCGCAGCGCGCCTCCGAGGTCGCCTGAGACTCATGCTTTGTGGGGAGCGATGGGCCGTCGTATGCTTGAGGTCATGGGCCGGACAGCAACTCTGGCGGATCCGACCGCGCTCGTGGGGGGCGCGCTCACCGGCGGATATCGGATCGTCCGCGTCCTCTCCACGCAGGGGTTCGGTGTCGTGTTCGAGGCCCGGAGCTCCTCTGGCCGCCGCGTCGCGCTGAAGGTCCTGCGGCCCGAGGTCGTCACCGAGGACACGCTGTCGCGGCTCAGCCGCGAGGCGAGCGTCACGTCGAAGCTCGACAACGCCCACGTCGTCCCGATCGCCGACGCCGGTCACGACCTCGAGCGAGATCTCGCCTACCTCGTGATGCCGCTGCTCGACGGCACCGACGTCGCCGCCCTCCTCGCCGAGACGGGGCCGCTCGCGCCCGAGGTCGCCGTGCGGATCGCGCTCCAGGCCGCCGCGGGGCTCTCGGCGGCCCACGCCGCGGGCCTCGTCTACCGCGACGTCCGCTCGCCGCGTCTCTTCCTGGAGCACCTCCCGAACGGCGAGATCCTGGTCCGCGTCTTCGGCTTCGGGCTCTCGAAGGGCTACGACACGGCCACCTCCGACCCGGGCAAGGCGAGGAGCTCCGGTCGCCCGCGCGACGAATCGGGGCCGCGGGATCGCGCCGCGGACGTCCGGGGCGACGTCTTCGGCCTGGCGGCGACGCTCTACGAGATGCTCTGCGGCGTCTCGCCGTGGGCCGAGCTCGACGTCACGCCGGACACCGCCGACGTCGGCCCGGCGGACTCGGGGGCGGACGCGCCGCCGCCGACGCTCGCGCAGCTCCCGTCGATCCAGGACCGCGCCCCGTGGATCGAGGCGCGCCTCGCGACCGCGCTCTCGCTCGCGCTGCACAGCGACGTGGACCGGCGCTACCCGTCGATCGAGGCGTTCGCCGAGGCGCTGCGCGCTGCCTCCGGCGGCGAGGAGGGGATCACGATCGACATGCTGAGGCCGCTCGATCCCGAGCTGCGCGACGCGATCGCCGAGCGCGCCGGCGCCGAGACCGATCCGCTCGTCGGCCGCCAGCTCGGCGGCCGGTACGCGGTGCGCCGCCTGATCGGGCGCGGCGGGATGGGCGCCGTCTACGAGGCGGAGTCGCCCGAGGGGCGGCGGGTCGCGGCCAAGGTCATCTTCAAGAGCGCCGTCGGGCAGGACGACCACGCCGTGCGCCGCTTCATCCGCGAGGCGCGCGCGGTGACCGCGAGCCAGAGCCCGCACGTGGTCAAGACGTTCGAGCTCGGGACGGATCTCACGCTCGCCACCCCGTTCATCATCATGGAGCTCTTGCACGGCGTCGACCTCGCCAAGCTCCTCAGGATGCGCGGGCCGCTCGAGCCGGCGCCGGTCGTGCGCGTGTTCATCCAGGCGGCGCGCGGGCTCGCGGCGGCGCACGCCGCGGGGATCGTGCACCGGGACATCAAGCCGGCGAACCTCTTCCTGCACGCGCCGTTCGACGGCGCGACCTCCCGGGCGCCGAGCTCGATCGCGCCGCCGCCGTCCACCCAGCGCGCCCCGCTCTCGGC
>JAICEP010000136.1 GCA_025924095.1 Sorangium sp. | reverse complement strand
GGGGCCGGGCCGGCGTCCCGTTCGAGGGCGGAGAGCACCGGGTCTGCACCGTCCTGTTCGCCGATCTCTCCGAGGCGAACGCGCTCTCGTCGCGGCTCGATCCCGAGGACGTCAAGGACGTCGTCGATCGCTGCTACGAGGCGCTCGCGGAGCACGTCGAGCAGATGCACGGGATCGTCGAGCGGCCCATCGGCGGGCGCGTCATGGCCGTCTTCGGCGTCCCCCGCTCGACCGACTGCGACGCGGAGCGGGCGATCGTCGCGGCGCTCGGCGCGCAGGCCGCGATCCCGCGCCTCGCGCTGCCGCGCGCGGCGCGCTCGTTCCGCCTCTCGGTGCGGATCGGGATCTCGACGGGGCGGGTGTTCGTCGGCGCCGCGAGCTCGGCGCGCCAGGATCTCGCGGTCCTCGGCGACGCGGTGGACGTCGCCGCGCGCCTGCAACAGCTCGCGCCGCGCGGCGCGATCGTGATCGGCCGCGACACCCACCGCCTCGTCCTCGGGCGCTTCCGGGTCGAGCCGATCGAGGCGAGCGCGGACTCCGGCGCGGTCCGGGCGACGCCGGCGTCGCCGGAGCCCGCCGCTCGCGGCGCGGCGCTGCCGATCTACCGCGTGCTCGGCGAGGCCACGCTCCACCGCGCGTTCGCGCCGACCGAGTTCCACGGGCTCGCGACGCGGCTCGTCGGGCGCGGCGCGGAGATGCAGCGCCTGCGCGATCTCGTCGAGACCGCCTTCCACGAGCGGCGGCCGCGCCTCGTCACGCTGGTCGGCGCGCCCGGCGTGGGCCGGACACGGATGCTCGCCGAGCTCATCGCGGGCCTCGGCGACGGGCCGGCGTCCGGCGCGCCCTCGTCCGAGCGCGGCGCCGCGTCCTCCCCGTCCGAGGGGCTGTTCGTCCTCTCGGCGCAGTGCTCGGCGCTCGCGCGGGAGACGAGCTACGGGCTGACCGGCGCGCTGCTCCGCCGCTGGTTCGGGATCCACGAGGCCGACCCGGCCCAGGTCATCCTGCGCAAGCTGCGCCGGGGCCTGCGCTGGCTCCGCCTGCGCACCGCGCGCGCCCGCGCCCGCGCCGAGCAGGAGGCCGCCGGCGCGGGGACCCGCGCCGCGCTCGGGGGGGCGTCGCCCATGGTGACCCGCGCGTCGACCGTCCCCCTGCGAGGGCCGGTCAGCTCGACCGTGAGCGGGCGCAGGGCAGCCGGCGCGGTGCGGTACGAGGACGACGACGAGCTCGACCCTTCCCCGTCGCTGGCGAGGTCGAGCGGGTCGAGCGACCTCGAGGACATCCTCGCCCGGCTGGCGGCCATCCTGGGCGCGCGGCCTGCGCCTGCCGGGCTCCTCGAGGCCGCGGCGCGCGGCAGCGTGCTGGCGAAGCGCCGGATCGCCGCCGCGCTCGCGCAGCTCGTCACCTTCGCGCTCGAGCGGACGCCGATGGTGATCGTGTGCGACGACCTCCAGTGGGCCGACGACGCCACGCTCGACCTCATCGAGGAGCTCGTGGCGCACGCCGAGGGGCTGCCGCTCTGCGCGGTGTGCGCCGCGAGCCCCGAGCTCTACGAGCGCCGCCCGGACTGGGGCGTCGCGAAGGAGGCCTACGTCCGCGTCGACGCGCTCCCGCTCGCGCGGCGGCACGCGGAGGAGATGATCCGGGATCGGCTCCGCCGCGTCTCCGAGCTCGACCCGGAGCTCGTGCGCGCGCTCGCCGAGCGCGCCGAGGGCAACCCGCGCACCGTCGAGGAGATGCTCCAGCTCCTCGTGGACGCCGGCGCGATCGAGGTGCAGGACGGCGCGTGGCGCGTGCGCGAGGACGCGATCGGCACGCTGAGCCTGCCGCCGTCGGTGCACGGCGTCGTCCAGGCGCGCCTCGATCGCCTCGACGCCGACGCGCGCGGGCTCCTCGCCCAGGCGGCCGTCGTCGGCAGGACCTTCTGGGAGGGCGCGGTGGAGCGCCTCCGGAACGACGCCCCGCAGGCGCGCTCGCCGATGTCGAGCGAGCGCATCCTCGCCGAGCTCCAGGATCTCGACCCGCCGTTCTCGGTGCGGCACGGCGCCGGCGCGTCCACCGCCGAGCTGCTCGCGCGCCTGTGCGATCGCCAGCTGATCCGGCTCCGCACCCCCGCGTCGTTCCCCGGCGAGCGCGAGTACGTGTTCGCGGAGCACGCCACGTGCGAGGTCGCCTACGAGATGCTGAGCCTCAAGATCCGGCGGCGGATCCACCTGCTCGTCGCGGACTGGCTCGAGCACCGCGCCCCGGACGCGGCGGCGCGCGACGAGGGCGCGGCCCTCCTCGCGCACCACTACGATCGGGGCGGCGATCTGCGGGCAGCCGCGGCGGCGTACGACCGCGCCGTGGCGTACGCCGCGGCGATCGGCGAGGGCGCCGAGGCGGCGCGCCACGCGGCGCGGGCCCGTGAGCTTTGCGACGAGCTCGCGGCCGACGAAGCGTAGACGCGCGCGGCGCGGGTTCGGGCGGAGCCCGAGGGAGCTACCGCGCCCTGCGCTGCACCTTCGGCAGGCGCGTCCCCGACACGCGCAGCGCGTGGCGCAGGGCGTCCTCCAGCTCGCCGAAGGTCTCGAAGGCCCGCGCGTCGCTGCCGAGCTCCACGATCGCCTGCGCGACCCTGGGGGAGATGCCCGAGATGAGGCAGCGGCTGCCGAGCAGGCTCGTGGCCCGGGCCACCTGGAGCAGGTGGTCGACGGTCGGCGCGTCCACGTCCTCCACGCCGGTCAGGTCGAGCACGGCGAAGTGGGCCTGCGTGCGGACGACTTCCCCGAGCAGCTTCTCCATGATCTGCGTGGCCCGGGCGCTGTCGAGCGCGCCGATGATCGGCAGCACGAGGACGCCCTCCCACGCCTGGATGATGGGCGTCGACAGCGCGCGGATCGCCTCCTGCTGCTGGCGCAGGACGCTCGCGGTCCGCTCGCGCTCGGCGTTCTCCTCGGCGAGCATCCGGTTCTTGCCTTCCAGCTCCTCGGCGTACGCCTCGAGGCGCTCGATCGACTGGCGCAGCTGGTCTTCGAGCCGCTTGCGGTCGGTGGTGTCCCGCAGGGTCACGGCCACGCCGTCCTGGATCGGCACGACCTGGTGGTGCACCCAGACGCCCGGGCGCGACGGCTCGGCGGGCGGCGCGGCCAGGAGGATCTCCTCCGCGAGCGGCGTTCCTCTCCGGATGACGCGAAGGCACTTCTCGAGCAGGACGGCGGCCTCGACCGAGTGCTCGATCTCCGAGAGGCGCTGGCCGAGGAGCTGCTCGCGCTGCATCGACAGCATCGCCGCGGCGCGCGCGTTGAGGCCCGTGATCACGAAGTCGGCGATCTCCTCGCGCTCGTCGCGCCGGCACCTCATCGTGAGGAACGCGTCCATGCTGGCCTCGACGGCCGCGTGGAACCGCGCCTCGCTCTCCCGGCGCAGCTCCTCGGCGCGCCGGCGCTCGGTGATGTTCTCCGCCACGATGAGCACGTTCGTGACCTCGTCGGCGCCCCGGATCGGGCTGACGTGGTTCGCGTACCACGCTCGCCCGCCGTTCACCCCCACGCCGACCACCTCGTAGTGCGCCCGGTCGCCCGTCCGGAGCACGGTCTCCAGCGCCTCCGTGACGGTCGCGTGGTACTCCGGCGACGTGAAATCGTAGAGGCTCTGGCCGACGAGGCTCTCCGGATCCACCCCCGGAGCGGTCCGGTTCACGGAGACGATCCGCGCGTCCTTGTCGGCGACGGTCAGGAAGTGCGGGATGCCCTCGTAGAGCGCCCGCAGCTTCTCTTCGGACTCGCGGAGCGCGAGCTCGGCGCTCTTGCGCCGCGTCACGTCGCGGGCGACGAAGTAGACGAGCCCCTCGTCGAGCGCGAGCATCGCGTTCCACTCGAGCCACCGGTACGAGCCGTCCTTGCAGAGGAAGCGGTTCTCGTAGGTGAGCGTCTGCGCGCCGGTCGAGAACGTATCGGTCTCCGAGAGGGTGCGCGCCCTGTCTTCGGGGTGGATGAACTCGACGTACGGCCGGTCCATCAGCTCCTGGCGGCTGAACCCGAGCGTGCGTTCCCACGAGGGGCTGAGCTCCCTGAAGCGTCCGTCGAGCGTCGCGATGCCGAGCATGTCGACGGCGAGCGCGTAGAGGCGCCGTTGCTCCTTGTCCTCCTCGCGCACCACCGCGCGCAGGATCGTCCCCGAGCCCTCGGTGAGGGTGAGCCGGGCGAGCTGCGTGTCGGCCTGGATGTACCCGCCGCCCGGCCGCCTGTAGAGCCATCGAAACCGCTGCGGCTCGCCGCGGCTCGCCGCGTCGGTCCGCTGCTTCAGGCCTTCCGCCGAGGCGTGTCCATCGGGCTGCAGGAGCGGCGAGAGGCCCGTGAGCTCGCGCCCGAGCAGGCCCTCCGTGGGCCCGGCGAGCAGCCGCACCGCGCTCGGGTTGGCGTCGATCACGCGGCCGTTCTCGAGCAGGAGGAGCGGGTCCTCGGCCGCCTCGAAGGCGGCGCGGTAGAGATCACGATGGCTCATCGCTGGCGCCGCCTGGCGCCCGGAGTGTCCTGCTGTCGCGTTGTCCTCTCGAGCTCGATCGCCAATCCGCACCTCGCGCGGCCGCCTGCATCCCCCTCTGTCGCTGCCGCCAACGGCGCATTGTGCAGGAAGCCTCGGTGGAGATCGAGGACCATGAGCCCGCTCTGTGCGTCGCCGTCGCCGCCGCACGCGCTCGTGGCCGTGGCTGCCTCCGAGCGTCGCCCCGTCGTTCATCGGGCATCGTTCATCGGGCATCGTTCATCGGGCATCGGGCGCGGCTCGGGGCAGGCCGCCCGGCTCAGCGCCGGCCGTCCGGTTCGGCTCGGTTCGGCTCGGTTCGGCTCGGTTCGGCGCGGGCCGTCCGGTTCGGCGCGGGCTGCCCGTGCCGCCGCTCATCGAGCTGTTGCCTGCCTGCCACTCGCCGGCGACGACCTCTCGCGTGCCGCGCGCGGCGTGGTAGCGTTGTGCTGTGTCGGGGAGGTTTCCTGCTGCACGACTTGCTGGCGGGCCGTGCTCGCGCGGCGCGAGGGGGGCGCGATGATCTCCGAGGCGTGCGGGCTCTGCGCCTGGCCGGCGAGCCTGGAGGTCGGGGACGTGCAGCGGCACAAGAGCGCGCTCATGGATGTGGCGCTGCAGATGCGCGCCGAGGGCAAGGATCCGCTCGCGCGCGTTGCCTTCCGGGGTGCGCTTTACTGGCAGCGCTGGCTCTTGACGAAGGAGCCGGGGCTTCATGAGGAGGCCCGGGTCGTCTCCGGTCTCGAGTTCGCCCGCGAGGCTGGCGACTGGAAGGAGGCCGATATGCTCCTCGCTCATGCCGACAGGTCGAGCGCGCTCGCGGAGCTGCCGTTCGTCGATCACTGGAAGAAGCTCGTCGCGGAGCACTTGCCGGAGCAGGTCAGCGACGAGCACGAGCTCGAGGCGGCGTTCCAGGAGTTCCGGCGGCACCCCAGCGAGGCGGCCGCGGAGAACGTGCGTCGCTGTGCGACGGCGATCGCGCCGCTCGGGTCGCCGGTCGCGGTGCACAGCCTCCTCGCGCGGGTCGCGGTGGACCTCGGTCAGACCGAGGAAGCGGAGTTCCACCTCGCGGCGCTCGTCGTTTGCCGGCCGCTCTGGATCCCTTACGTCGTGCAGCTGGCCGAGCACCAGGCCAAGCTCGACCTCCCCCGCGCCCTCCGGACCATCGAGGCCGCGCGCCGTCTCTTCGGCCCCGACTTCTGGCTACCGCTTTAGGGCAGCGCGGCGGGCAGATCCCCCCCACGCCAGCCCTCGCGACTAGGCCCCACCGCCCGCCTCAGGCGAGCGCCAGCGTCCGCATCCACCCGCTGATCCGCGTCCCCGCCGGCTTGGGCCACCCCATCCGCGCGAACCGCTCCAGGAGCTGCGGCGTGTGGTCCCCGGTCCGGCTGTCCTTGAACGACGCCCGCGCCGCGTCGAGCTCCCGCGCCGCCTCGTGGAACCGCCCCTCGTGGTACGCGAGCCACGCGAGCGTCAGGTGCCGGTGCTGCCGCGGCTCCGCCTCCGCGAGCGCCACCGCCTCGCACGCGATGAGGTGCTCGCGCGCCTGATCCGCGTCCCCGCGGTGGAGCGCGATCTGCGCGAAGAGCAGCCGCGCCTCGACGAGGCCCCACGGGTCCGCCAGCGTCTCGTAGATCCTGCCGGCCGAGAGCGCGTGCTCCTCGGCGAGCTCCGGCGCGCCCGCGTCGAGCGCGGCCATCGAGAGGAGCCGCTCGCACCCCGCCTCGCCGCGCGGGTTCGCGAGATCGCGGAAGCTCTGCCGCGCCGCGAGCGCGCCCGCGCGCGACGCCTCGAAGCGGCCGAGGCGGTGATCCACGTGCGAGAGCGTCAGGTCGCACTGCGCGAGCCCGAGCCGGTAGCCGATCGCGTCGAAGTTGGCGCGCGCCGTCGTGAGCAGCGATCGCGCCGCCTCCGAGAGCGCCCCGGCCTGCTCGACCATGCTCTGGAGCAGCAGGCACTGCGCCCGGCCGAGCCGATCGCCGACCTCCAGGAACCGCGCCTCCCCCGACGCGAGCACCGCCCGCGCCCGCGCGTGCTCGCCGAGCTGGTAGTCGATCTCCCCGAGCAGCACCTCGCACTGCGCCTGCCCGTGGCGGTGGCCGATCTCGTCGAAGATCGTGTGCGCGCGCGCCACGAGCCGCCGGCCCTGCGCCTCCGCGCCGACGTCCGACGCGATGTGCCCGAGCAGGCGCAGGCAGTGCGCCTGGTTCTCCCGATCGCCGGCGTGCTCGAAGATGCGCCGCGCGTCCTCCGCGTCGCGCCGCGCCTCGTCGAGCCGCCCCGCCAGCCGAAGCGCCTCGGCCCGGAAGCGCAGCTGCGTCCCGAGCCGCGTCCCCGTCAGCGCGGGCCGCGTCTCCACGCCGCCCCGGAGGCCCGGGCGCGAGTCGCTGCCCCCGGGCAGCTTGCCGTCGAGCACGGCGAGATCGCGCAGCGTCGCGGCGATGTCGCGCGAGCTCTGCCAGTGCGCCGCCACGTGCGCGTGCATGAGCGCCGCCGCCTCGTCGGTGTCGCCGGCGCGCAGCAGGCTGACCACCCGGTGCCGGAGGATGCGGCGGCTCGACGCGGCCGGGTGCGCGCCGAGCGCGTCGGCGGCGGCGCGGAAGACGCGGGCCGCGTCCGGCTCGAGGAACAGCTGCGAGAGGAGGTGCTCCTGGAGCAGCGCGTGCGGCCAGCGGAGGCGGTCGCCCACGGCGAGGAGGATCTGGGCGCGCTGCATGGCCGCGATCGCGCGGTCCGCCGGGATATCGAGCGGGGTGAGCAGCGCGCGCAGGATCTCGCGCCGGATGTCGCCGCCGAGCGCGGCGGCGGCGCGCGCGCCGGCCCGGAGCTCCTCGGGCAGGGCCGCGAGCCGCTCCTCCCAGAGGTCGGCGGTGGTCGCCGCCTGCACGGCCATCGACGCCTTCGGCACGAAGTACTTGCCCGCGCGGAGCTGCAGATGGCCGCCGCCCGCCCACGCGTGCAAGAGCTGCAGCGCGAAGAGCGGGTTCCCCTTGCAGCGGGCCGTCGCCGCCGCGGCCGCGGCGTCGTCGAGCGGCAGCGTCTCCCGGAGCAGCGCGTGCGTCTGCGTGGGGTTCAGCGGGGCGACGTCGAGCCGCTCCCCGCCGTAGGCCGCGAGCGCCCCCTCCACCCGCTTCGCCGCGACCGGATCGCTCTCGACCGCCTCGCTCCGGACGGTCGCGACGACCAGCAGGCCGAGGTTCGGCGCGTCGCGGTGGAGCGTGAGGAGCCCCTCGAACGTCGTCGAGGACGCGTAGTGCAGGTCGTCGAGCCAGAGGAGCACGGGCCGGTCGCGGCCGATCCGCTCCAGGGTCTTGCGGATGATCAGCCAGCGCAGCTCCGGCCGGTCCAGTCGGAAGCGCTTCCCCGTCGGACCGACCGCCTCGCTCCCCGGGGGCGACGGCTTGATCCACTCGGCGGTCGCCGCGACCCACGTCTTGCCGACCTCGTCCTCGGGCGGGACCTCCCAGAGGTTCATCAGCACCTTCTCGACGATCTCGCGCTCGGCCCGCTCCAGCCGGTAGTGCTGGGTCACCGCGCCGAGGACGCCGTCGAGCGGCGCCGCGATCCGCCGGTAGCGCGCGCGGAGCGGCACCATGAACGCCCGCTCGTGGACCTCCTCGCAGAGCCACTCGGCCAGCCGGCTCTTGCCGACGCCCGCCTCGCCCGCGAGCAGGACGAACCGGTGCATCGCCTTCGGCGCGTCGACCATCTCGGCCACGACCTCCATGAGGCGCGCCCGCTCGCCCGTCCGGGCCACGAACGGGCTCGGCCGGAGCGCGAGCAGGCCGGTGGTCGTCACGGACGGCGGCGGATCGTCGTCTGGGGGCTCGAGCAGCTCGGGGGTGAGCAGCTCCTTGCGGCTCGGGGGCAGCCGGCCGCTCGTCAGCAGGGCGAGCGGCAGCGGCGTGGCGGTCACGTTCGCGTCGCTGCGCGGCTCGAACCGCTTCCAGACCCGCCGCGCGTCGCCCGCGAAGTCGAAGCGGTGCCAGGGCCGCTTCGCGAGCAGCCGCTTCACGAACTTCGCGACGTCGCCAGGCACCTCCGGGGGCAGCGGCAGGTCCGGGACCGGCGCGCTCCGGTGCTGCTGGAGGAGCTCGTCGTTCGTGCCGTCGTAGACCTCGCCGCCGGCGAGCAGGGCGTAGAGGATGCAGCCGAGCGCGTAGAGGTCGGTCGCGGACCCCACGTGCGGCGCCGCGAAGCGGATCTGCTCCGGCGCCATCCAGCCCGGGGTGCCCGCGCCCCAGCGCACGGTGGGCTCGCTCTCCCTGGAGCCGTCGAGCCGGTGATCGACCCGGTCCTGGATGAGCCACGCGAGCCCGAGGTCGAGCACGTGCACGAGCGGCGGCTCGCCGCCGTGCTGGAGGTCGACGAGGACGTTGGACGGCTTCAGGTCCCCGTGGATCACCCCGCGCGCGTGCGCGTGCGCGAGCGCGCCGAGGACCTGGTCGATGACGCTCCAGATGATCGGCCAGGGCAGCGGGTCCTCGAGCCGGGCGAGGTAGAGCCACTCGTGGAGCGACCTCCCCGGGACGGCGTCCATCACGAGGTAAGGCGTCCCGTTGCTGAGCGCGCCGAAGTCGCGGGCCTTCACGAGCGCCGGGTGCGAGAGGCCGGCGAGCGCCCGGGCTTCCTCCTGGAACCACCAGGCGTCTTCGGGGCGCGCGGCCGCGCCTGGCCGGTCGAGCAGCTTCACGGCGACGCGCTCGTCGATCACGAGATCGCGGCAGAGATAGACGACCCCCATGCCGCCGCGCCCTAGCTCGCGGCGGACCTGGTAGCGACCGGCCAGGATCGTGCCCGGTAAAAAGCCTTCTTCGGACATGGCGGTGAGCGGTCCGATGATAGCCGCGCCGGCCGGGCCCGGTAGACTCGATCTCGCCCGGGCGCTCCCAGGTCGCTCGGCCCCAGTTCGTCGTGTCGCGGCAGCGGGGCGATGCTAGCGTGCAGCCATGGATGCAGCGGTTCGCGTGCTCGCTTTCGCAGGCGCGAGGGACATCCTCGGCGCCGGAGAAGTGGCGTTGCCGCTGCCTGGCCCCTGCACTGCGGCGGAGCTCCTGGATCACGTCTGCGCTCGCTATCCGGGGCTGACCCCCTACAAAGGCTCTATCCGGGTGGCGGTGAACGGCGTTTATGCGACGTCGAGCGATCCTGTAGGTTTCGGCGACGAGGTGGCGCTCATCCCACCTGTGGCAGGCGGCTAGGGGACCCGCTAGGGACACGTCATGCCTTCTTCTACCGGCCTCGATTCTGCGCGCACGGCGGCCGAAGCCTCGGCCCCGACGCGGCGCTCGCTGCCGCTCCTCGGCGGCGGGGAGCCCGGCCGCCGCGCCGCCGTGATCCCGTACCGAGAGGGCGCCGGCGGGGCGCCCTCTGCGCATGCGGGGCCTGCGCCGCGGAGCGTGCGCATCTCGGTCACGGACCGGTGCGACTTCGCGTGTACCTACTGCCGCCCGTCGCGCCACGACGGCTACGCCGACGGCCGGCTGATGACGTCCGCCTGGCGCACCATGTTCGAGGCCCTGCGCGACGCCGGCATCCGGCGGGTCCGCCTGACCGGCGGCGAGCCGCTGCTCCACCCCGAGATCGTCTCGATCGTCGCGTGCCTCGCCTCGCTCGGCTTCGAGGACCTCGCGCTCACGACGAACGCCTCGCAGCTCTCGCGGCTCGCCTCGCCGCTGCGCGACGCCGGGCTGCACCGCCTGAACGTCTCGATCGACTCGCTCGATCCCGGGCGTTTCCGCGAGATGACCCGCGGCGGCGAGCTCTCCCGCGTGCTGGGGGGCATCGACGCCGCGATCGCGGCGGGCTTCTCGTCGATCAAGCTGAACACGGTGGTCCTCCGCGGCGTGAACGACGACGAGATCGAGCGGCTCGCGCTGTGGGCCTGGGAGCGGCGGATGGTCCCGCGCTTCCTCGAGGTGATGCCGATCGCCGAGGGCGCGAAGCTCGTCGGCGAGCACCTCGTCACCGCGCCCGAGATGAGGGCGCGCCTCGCCGAGCACCTCCTCCAGGAGGACGCGGTCACCGAGCCCGGGCTCGGGCCGGCGAGGTACGTCCGTGCGCGTCGCGACCCGTCGCTCCGCGTGGGGTTCATCACGGGCACGAGCGACACGTTCTGCGAGAGCTGCGATCGCCTGCGCGTCTCCTCGACGGGCGAGCTCCGGCCGTGCCTCGCCACGGACGACGGCGTCGACGCCTCGCGCGAGGCGATGGCCGGCGATCCTGCGGCGATCCGCCGGCGCCTGGACGAGGCGTGGCGCCTCAAGCCGGACGGCAAGGTCTGGAAGGGCTGCACCGAAGAGACGGCCTCCACGGTGTCGATCCGCGCGATCGGCGGCTGACCTGCGCGGCGCCGGATCACGGATCGGCTTTCGGTCCTGGCGGCTGCCGTGTCAGATTCCGGAGCGATGTCGCAGACCCCTGATCGACCCGGCGAGGGCGGAGCGCTCTCGACCCACCTGTCCCCGAGCGGCGAGGCCCGCATGGTGCCTGTCGAAGGCAAGCCCGTCACGCACCGCCGCGCGGTCGCGTCGGGCGCCGTCCTGATGCGCCCCGAGACGATCGCCCGGGTCGCGCGCGCCGACGCGCCGAAGGGCGACGTCCTGGCCGCGGCGCGGATCGCCGGGATCATGGCGGCGAAGCGCACGCCGGAGCTCATCCCGCTCTGTCACGGGATCGCGCTCACGCACGTCGCGGTCGAGCTCGACGTGGACGAGCCCTCCGCGGCGATCCGGGTGACCGCGGCCGCGGAGGCGCTGGATCGCACCGGGGTCGAGATGGAGGCCATGGTCGCGGTGAGCGCCGCGTGCCTGACGATCTACGACATGCTCAAGGGGATCGACCGCGAGATGGTGATCTCGGAGATCAAGCTCCTCGAGAAGAGCGGGGGCCGTTCCGGTCATTTCCAGAGGAGCGCGCCGTGAGCCGGATCCGCACCGAGCCGCTCAGCCTCGACGAGCTCATCGCCGCCGTGTCCCATCCTGGCGCGGGCGGCATCGCCACGTTCCTCGGCGCGGTTCGGGACGTCAACGACGGCCGGTCGGTCACGCTGCTGGAGTACGAGGCCTACGGGACGATGGCCGAGGCCGAGCTCGAGCGGGTCCTGGCGGAGATCGCCGCGGAGTTCCCCGGTGTGCGCGTCGCCGCGACGCACCGGGTGGGGGCGCTCCACATCGGCGACGTCGCCGTGGCCTGCGCCGCGAGCGCGCCGCATCGGGGCGAGGCGTTCCGGGCGTGCCGCCTGCTCATCGACCGCATCAAGGCGCGCCTGCCGATCTGGAAGCGCGAGCACGGCCCGGACGGCCCGTACTGGGTCGGCTGGGAGGACGCCCGCTGCGGCGGCGAGCACGGGCCCGAGGAGCACCACGGGCACGCGCACGGCCACGGCGGGGCGGCGCCTCCAGACGGCACTGGCGGCGTCTAGCGCAAGTCAGGGGCTCCCGGGCGGCGGCGCCTAGCGAGCAGGGCGCGGGGCGCCGCTGCCTAGCGCAGGGCGCCGCTGCCTAGCGCAGGCGCGGGGCGCCGCTGCCTAGCGCAGGCGCGGGGCGCCGCTGCCTAGCGCAGGCGCAGCCCGGGCGGCGGCGGCGAGGTGAGCGGGTCGTTCTCTCTCAGGCGGTTGTTGTGCCGGATGTCCGTGCCCTTCACGAGGAACACGACCGACTCGGCGATGTTCATGGCGTGATCGGCGATGCGCTCCAGGTACTTCGCGATCGACTGGATGCGCGTGGCCCTGTACACGGTGCTCGGATCGCGGCTCATCATGCGGAGCAGCTCCTGGAAGATGCGGGCGTAGTGCTCGTCGATCACGTCGTCGCGCGTGAGCAGCTGCTGCGCCCGCTCGCAGTTGCGGGCGACCAGCGCGTCGAGCGCCTCGTGCACCACCTCGATCGCCTCGTCCGAGAGGCCTTGCAGCTCCGCGGCCGGCGCGAGCGGCGGCTCCTCGTTGAGCTCCTGCACCCGTTCGCAGACGTTCACCACGAGGTCGCCGATCCGCTCCAGATCGGTGACGATCTTGAGCGCGGTCGTGACGAAGCGCAGGTCCGAAGCGACGGGCTGGCGCGTCGCGAGGATCCTCATGCAAAGCTCGTCGACCTCGCACTCCAGGCGGTTGATCCGGCGATCGAGCCGGATCGTCGCCTTGGCGAG